>CAYWSF010000258.1:0-3036 GCA_964460725.1 uncultured Desulfosporosinus sp. | reverse complement strand
CGGGTTCCTGGGGCCGAATGGTTCCGGCAAAACAACGACCATTAAAATGTTGACGGGCCTGCTGGAGCCTAGTGAAGGGGAAGCTTTGATTTGCGGCTGCGATATCCGCAAGCAACCGACCCAAGCCAAAGCCTTGCTGTACTGCTCTCTCTGGGCTCAAGCGCGATCGGACTCTTTTATTCCATAAATAACTGCCGCTACAACCCTGACGCTCCGCAACAACGCATTTCCCCCAGCGCTGCGCTGCTGATGTATGTTATCAACTTATTTTATATCGGTTTATTGGCCTTGGGCATAGTCTATCTTGTTGGGCCGGCAGAGTTGATCACCATGCTTAAAGCCCTGCCACCCGTGACTTTTGAAGGCGGATTTCTGTCAGTGATTACTTATGGTGCTTATCTTTTAACCCGGCCTTTATTGTGGCTTGAAACATGGCGGATTCTATTGGGAATAATCGTGACCGGCGGGATTTGGTCCGCAATATTTTTTGGCTTTATGGCTGCTACCGTTCAGCAAAGCCGAAAAGGCTTTCGCGTAGAACTGGTCAGAAGAAAAAAATAAGGATACTAAACAATCGAAATAAGAGCAATTCAAATGCAGTCACATCCTAGTGGTTAAATAACTATATTATATTATTATCGAAAGCAAAATTTGATACCGCCGTTTCCACCGCTATCTCTTGCTTCTCCCTCGCCGCTGTCTCTTACTTCTCCTTCCACTCAAACTTTATGTTCCGGACAAAATAGCAAGTTATAACCGACCAGGCAATGTAGAACGGTTCTTAGACCTCTTAGTAAAAATTTCACCCAAAGGGGCGTGTTCATATGAGTGTTATTAGAACCGACCGCTGGTTAGTTGATTTATACCGGCAGCCAATTGAAATATGTGAACGGCTAAAGGGGTATTTTGAGGGTACTCAGGCTTACGAAATCTATGATTACTTATCACTGCACGGAATGTACCGCCCCCTCGAGCAAAGCAGCGAACAAGTAAAAAAATTACAAGAAAATAACGTATGGGCAATTGTGGAAAATGAAAATAAGCAGCTTGAAAAAACATGGGACGGGCCGAAGGTGCCGGTCTTTATCTTTCCGTCAGATATAACCAATCAACGAATGAAGGTTGAGTTTCAAGGAAAAGCAGGCCTGGCCTTTCCAGACAAACTGTTTTTATTTATTTCAGCCGATAACTCGGAAAAAGAAATAAGGTCATTATTTACCCATGAATATAACCATGTCTGCCGCTTAGCCAAATTCCCAAAAAAAGAAGCAGATTATCTCCTGCTCGACACGATTGTATTAGAAGGGTTAGCGGAAAATGCTGTGCGTGAAAGATTTGGCGAGGAATATACAGTAAGCTGGACAGCTTATTATTCAACTGATCAGCTGGAGACAATCTGGAACAACCTGGTCCATCCGAACAGGAAATTATCAAGAACAAATCCTAAATATCAAGCTATCCTTTATGGCCTGGATTCCTATCCTAAAATGGCAGGCTATAGTGTTGGGTACTATATAGTACAGAAATATCTTGAAACAAATAAAGCAAATAACCTAACATCTAAGGCTCTGCTTCCTACCCCAACTGATGAGTTTGACCGGCTTCAGATTTAAACCATTCAAATGAGCCACCACTTCTTGCCCCTTGTTCTCTCCCTATCCCAACTTCCCGCTAAACAGGTCTCAAACCCTTGATACGTCTCACTTTGTCATTTTAATTATGTCACTACAAACGATCATTTTCAATTTAGCTGTACGGCTCCCCTTAATTGTTCTCTAACTAGAGGCTAGCAGGGAGTACACAAATTTGCAATGGGATAATTTACCTAATTACGGCACTACAATGACTCGAAAAATCAAATGAATTAGTAATTCGAAGCATTGAAGAGCTAATTAGAACAACTTTTTCGAAAATAATTATTTAAGCTCATTTTAGAGCCGAATTGCGGTAAGTTGGGCTATGATATATTCACTTAAAACAAAAACATATGAAAAGACTGAAGGGCGCTAGGCAGCCTTCAGTCTTCTCTAATATTATAACCCCTTTTTGAACAACCTCTTGTTATAACCTCTTTACAAAATCTCTTTGTGCGACATTTTTGTACAACATTTTACATTCCCTTTTCTTAGTACAACATTGTACAACCTCTTTTTTAATAAATCAATAGCCTAGAGACAAAAATATAAAAAAATATTACAAAAATTTAAATAAAGAAGAACGGCAGCAAAGCCAACGTCGCTATCGCACCTAAGGCAATTCCGGCGCCAAAACCACGAAACCCAAGCCAACCGTAGCCAAATCCGCCTAAATCCCCTGTACCGCCAAGCGGCTGCAAATATACTCTTTTACGATCAACATTTCCAATAATCCCGCGATAAATTCTGCCGTCAAGAGTCGTGATTTCAACTGCTCTACCTCTGCATTGTTGACAGAGTGCATAACAATCTGCAACTGGCATCTTGTCACCTCCATACCATGAAAATCTAATGGTTCATATGATAGTCTATGTGTACCCAGCCTAAAATGAGCCATTATTTCCCAAAGGGGGGCTTCTCTGTCAAAATTCCTTCAGTCCTGCAAGTGCTGTGATCTATTCTATCATTTCATCACCTACAAATTACTCTGAATGCCTCGTTTTGCTGAATTTATTACTGAATATATCCACAAAAAAACTCCAAAAACGATGTTTCTTTTGCATTTCATCGAGTCCCTGGAGAGAATATCCTCTTTCACCCGGCAGAAAATTCCCCTCAATGATCGCTTGTGGATTGAGCCGCGTCAATTCATGGTAACGGGTCTCACCCACAATTGCCTTTATACTCAGAAGCCCCTCTAAATAAGCCAACTCGTTGCCGGAAACACGATGCGCATCCGAGCCCATAACTTGAATTAAATCACTTTTCAACAGGATTTCCGCTAACTGCTTTGCTTTAGAGCCAAAATAGCCGCTTATGCTTCTAAAGTCCAGTTGAAAGATAATACCCCTCTTCGCCCAATCAAGGACGCGCTCCGGTTCATCGAATAAATCTTCGTATC
>CAYWSF010000257.1:0-3054 GCA_964460725.1 uncultured Desulfosporosinus sp. | reverse complement strand
CTGAACCGTTCAGTTGACCCAGTTCATCAAAAAATGGCACATAGTCGTTCTGCAGCTTGACCAGGGAATTTACCAGCAGGCTGCGCGTTTTTACCGCAGTTTCAATCTTCTTGGTAGTCTGCATTGCTGAAGTCTGGACCGTAGTCTGTTTGAGTTCAGTCTTCAGGGACGTGTTTTCCTTGTTGAGGGCTTTGATTTGATTCTCCAAGGAGTGATTATATAAAAAAAGCCCCCCCATAACCAGTCCTGCGACGAGTAAATACAGGCCCCACTCCATGACCATTGACTTACGGGTAAACTTTTTTTCCAGTTTGTAATTAATAAGATTGATCTGAATCTCAGGCTGGCCGTTCATAAAAACCTCCGCGCAAACCATATTCGCATATATCCTACATATACTATGACTTTACTAACACAATAATTCAACAGAAAATTATTGAAATCCTCTAACATTAGGGTAAATCAGAAAAATAATTATCTTTGCAGAAAATACTGGCGATATATACAAGAAAGAATTGCATAATAAAAATCAACTTGTCATTCTGAGCGCTAGCGAAGAATCTCTAATGAATCTCTAATCTAATCATGCAAAATCATCAATCAAAATAAGCTTAAATATAAATTGAGCAGCTCCGCTCCATACAAGAATACTATGAATGCCGACAAAGCCAGGAAAGGCCCAAAGCGAACCTCCGTTTTTCTTCCTGCTCCTTTAAAAAGCAACAGTCCGATCGCCCACAAACCACCCGCCAGAGACGAAAGGATAAACACCAGCACACTATGCAAAGGCCCGAGAAAAGCCCCGAAAACCGCTACCAGTTTCACATCGCCGCCTCCCATACCTCCCCTGGAAAGTATGGCGATCAGGAAAAATATCAAACCGAAACCAAGCATTCCAATCAGCGCACTTTTAATCCCGATGGTAAAGAAGGCAAAACCCAACCCAATCAGCATTCCCGGATAAGTAATCACATCCGGGATGATCCCTTCATCAATATCCGTAAATGCAACCACAATCAGCATGGCTGCTAATATGCAACCGGCTGCAGTCATGACGGTATATCCATATTGAAGATAAACGAGCAGGAAGGAAAGTGCTGTTAGCAGTTCCACCAACGGATAACGCAGAGATATATGCACTCCGCAGTAGCGACATTTGCCCCGCAGGAAAAGATAACTCAGCACCGGAATGAGATCGAGTGGTTTTAAAGGATGACCGCACTGTGTACAGTGACTTCCCGGCCAGACCACCGACTCCCCCCGAGGAATGCGATAAATGAGTACATTAAGAAATGAACCGATGAATAAGCCGAGGATAAAAACAAACACGTGCCAGGCACCTAACTTTCTAACTTTCGTAATATTTTTCCAACGGCAACACCCGAGATAGAGATGTACTTGCCGATCTCCTCCATTGAATAGCCGGCAGCAAAAGCCCTTTGAACAAAATCGCGTTTGTAAACCATTACATTTCTTTGTTTACAACCATTTTTGATGAGACAAATACTATTTCTATCTGCCACAGATTCAAGCAAAATAGATTCCAAATCCTTTTTCTCAACTTTCGGTTCCGGTTTATAACTTTTTTGTGCCCAGAATTCTTCTGTGCCCAGGTATTTTATTTCATTCTCGTCATAATCGTCATCGAGTCCCATTAAACGATTGTATTCCAGTCTTGCTTGTTCACGGTTGGAACCAAGGATGGATAGCAGGATATCCGTACGGACAAAACTATAATCTTTCCCACGATAAGCCTGATCGCTGCTCCAGGAATAACCGTCAACCGAGGAGCAAATAGCAGCGCGAACCGGGTTGCGATGAATATATCTTATCACACTTAATAAATACTTTTCATTCTCAATTAGAAAAGCTTTATATCTGCCTTCAAAAACACTGCCAGTTCTTCCTCGATCCTGATTATAATATCTGCCAAAGTTTGAATTAATTCGATGCATGATTTTACTAAGTGGAGTTTGAGCAGTACGAATTGCTAAATGATAATGATTGCCCATGATCACAAATGCAAACAGATCCATCTGATCAACTTCTATGGATTTAATAATTTCTTGGAGCAAATTTTTCTTCCAGCGATGTTCATCAAAGATGTATTCCCGATTGGTGCCGCGTTGGATAACATGATAAATGGCCCCTTCGTATTCAATTCTCGGACCTCTGCCCAACAAAATCACCCCCAACTACTTGACTTCAGTTTAGCAGGCAAGCGGCACCTCAACAACCATTTATTGCTACTATTGGTCCCAACTTCTAGTTAAAAGGTTTAAGACAAGGTTGACTGAGCAAAAGAAAAACCCAGCTAAAGCAGTTGTTCGAGGTAATACTGGGATAAAATAAATGCAGATAAAAGCGATGATAACGATAAAAAGGAAAGCAGTTTTTCAAACTCATCCTCATCGTTAATCTAAAAAAATCAGTTCGTTCTTTGGTCCGACAACTTATCATCAGCAGTTAACGACGGTTTATTTAAAAAAACCAAGAATTTGTTACGCGTTTGGAACAATTGTTTCACGTGAAACATTTCTGTTCAAGGAATCCCTGCATAACGCGATTTTATTTTGAAATAATTAAATTTTTCTTGAATTATTTCAATAATAATCACCGACAAAATCTTACAACCAACCAATGGAGATTTAAAAATCGTATGATCATTTTAAAAAAGAGTAAGACTTCTAAAAAATTAAAACCATTTTGTTAAATTTGTCAGCGATTTTTAAAATCTATAATTTTTTAAGTTAATCTTACAACCGGAGAATTTTGCCGGGAGCAATTTTCAAAATTGATTTTAGATTTTTATAAAACAAGAAAAGTATTTACGCGCGTCACCTTCTCAACAAAAAAAACCTCCTGTTACTTTATTTCAGTAACAGGAGGCTACGTTGTTTATTAATTAAGTTAGAAAGTTAGGTGCCTGGCACGTTTGGTCCTCACCCTCTCAACAAAAAAACCTCCTGCTACCATTCTCAGTAACAGGAGGTCATGTGGTTTATTAATTAAGTTAGAAAGTTAGGTGCCTGGCACGTTTATTCTGTTTTAAGG
>CAYWSF010000256.1:0-3102 GCA_964460725.1 uncultured Desulfosporosinus sp. | reverse complement strand
ATAATTCTTGAGGCGAAAAATGATATTAATATCAATGGGGCTGAATTAACGTCGGCAGGCAATCATGGGATAAACATTCAATCGCAGGAAGGAAATATAGATGCGGGCAATGCTATTTTAAAATCAACCAATGGGGCTGCTGATGTAAGCGTGATCATTCGCACCTCGGGCCAGATCAATTTGGACGGAGCAACCGTAGAGTCGAATGGAGGCAGTAATCCACCCGCTTCAGCTCTATTGATAGAATCATTAACCCAGGGTATCAGTGCCCAAAATGCCACATTGAAGTCGTTCCTCAGCGGGAAAAGTATAACAATCAATAGCCAGGGATTGATTGATTTGGATCAATCAACGATATCCAGTAAAGGTAATATATATATTAATTCGCATGAAGATATATCCATCGTATCATCCCAGATCAGTGCTCTGTCGAATAATATGGGAATACACTTTAAATCAAGCGGGTTAAATCGTATACTGTGGGCAGCACAAGCAGTTTTGAGGTCAAATTCAATAACAGCGCAAAATCTTACAGTTGACGGTACTCCAGACAGCGGCAGCATAACCGTCATTCCGTAACAGAACAACACTTGACGTGCTAAAGGATCACCATAATTATCTTGAATACCATTTATTGGTATATATATAATGGAGAATGATGATCCTTTCTACGAGGATGTGCCAGAGATGAAGGTTTTCTTTGGTTTTCAATAATTAAAATAGGATAAGCAAATAGGATAAGCAAAATCCTCCCCTTTCAAGCATAAGTATAGAGTAGTGGGAAAGGGGTGGAGAAGAGATGTTTGCAGAACTTCTTATTGTCAGTATGGCTCTCTCCGTGCTTAAGGGAGTATCCTTACTGGTCTCGTATATTAACAATAATGCCTTTCCTCAGCCCTTAAATGAGAAAGACGAAGCGCATTATCTGCAAATTCTTGGTGCCAGCAAAACAGAACCCTTTACTCTGACTCCAGAGGTCGAACATGCACGCAATACGTTAGTGGAACATAATTTGCGCTTGGTAGCCCATCTGGTCAAGAAATTCGACGGAACGGGAGAAGACAGTGACGACCTGATTTCCATCGGCACGATTGGTTTAATCAAAGGGATTAATACGTTTGATCCAAATAAAGGGGCTAAGCTTGCCACCTATGCGGCTCGTTGTATAGAAAATGAAATTCTGATGCATTTGCGCTCGCTGAAAAAATCCCGCGGTGAAGTATCGATTTATGATCCGATTGGTATGGATAAAGAGGGTAATGAGATTTCTTTGATCGATATAATTGGCTCGGACGAAGAGGATATTTCTATCAAGGTTGAAAACAAGGCTGAGCAAAGGGACTTGCTCGAACTTGTAAAAAAGTTAAACCGCAGGGAAAAAGTCGTACTTCAGTTGCGTTATGGGTTGATGAACAGTCCAAAACGAACACAAAGGGAGATAGCCAAGTCTTTGAAGATTTCCCGCTCTTATGTTTCACGCATTGAAAAAAAAGCAATTCAAAAATTGCTGGAAGAAATGAATAAGATTAATGTCAAAAGGTGAGTCCATACTTGCCCTTCCAGTGTCCTCTAAGGTATAATTATATAAATTATAAAACATCTGTACTTTGGAGGATTCCATGTTTAAATATTTTCAACCAACAATTAAAGCTCCTTCACTTGACCAGATTTCGGTTACACAGCTGAAGCGAAATGGGATCCAAGGGCTTATTGTAGACTTGGATAATACTATGACTCCTTGGAACGGCCTCGAGGTAGGTCCTAAGGTATTACAGTGGTTCAGTAAAGTTGAGGCAGCCGGAATCAGGGCGTGTGTTGTGTCCAATTGCAGTAGGCGTCAGCGTGTTGCTGTTGTAGCGGAGTGCTTGAATATTCCTTTTGTTTTCGCCGCAGCAAAGCCTCGCAGAAGAGCCTTTCGCGCGGGTATGAAACTATTAGGAACCAAACGCAGGGAAACGGCTGTTATTGGTGACCAATTATTTACGGATATTCTGGGCGGCAATCGGCTTGGTCTTTACACGATTTTGGTTACCCCGATAAATAAGCAGCATGAATTTATCGGGACTCGTTTTATGCGCCAAATGGAGAGGTTACTTGTTTGGCTGATGAAGCGTTTTGCCCCGGCAAAGCCCTGCAGCCCTAAGATACGTTAAGACAAGTTAAGACACGTAAAGAATGGAGATCAAAGAATTATGGGAATGGCCGGCCATTCCCTTTTCGCTATCGTCCTTTGGTTAAATTAACTACACAGGCGTAATATACATTGCATAAAGGAAGCTATTAACATGGAGAAACACTATGCGGTTATCGGCGATCCCATTGAACACTCCCTCTCTCCGGCGATGCATAACGCTGGGTATGCAGCCTTAGGGATTGCTGCCGAGTATCAGCGTTTTCACGTCAAACCCGGCCGGTTGGCGGCTGCGGTCGAAGGCCTGTGTGCCCTGGGGTTTTCCGGTTGGAACGTCACCTTGCCCTATAAGGAAAAGATTATTCCGCTCTTGGATACGCTTACTCCGCAAGCCGAACGGGCCGGGGCAGTCAATACCGTGAAAATCGAGAAGGGGCAACGGCTTGGCCACAATACGGACGGTGATGGGTTTATCCTTTCTATAGAAGGAAAAATGAATGGGTTCAAAGGAAAGAAGGCAGTTTTACTGGGAGCGGGCGGAGCTTGCAAAGGGATTGCCCTGGCCCTGGCCGAACGGGGAATGAAAATACATATTTTGAACCGCACGCCTGAAAAGGCGGAGGCCCTGGTTCGGCTGCTTGAACGGGCAGGAGGCACGGCAGCCGCAGGGGCTTTTGCTGCGGGAGATTGGCTGAAAGATGTTGACCTTTTGGTACAGACCACTTCAGCAGGATTACAGGCCGAACCATATCCCTTTTCTGTGCAGGGGATTGCCAAACAAGCGCTGGTCGTGGACATAATCTTTAACCCCCGGGAAACAGCCTTTTTGCTTGAGGCAAAAAAACAGGGTTGCCGGACGCTGAACGGCTTGGATATGCTTCTTTACCAAGGGGCTTTGGCCTGGGAATTCTGGCTGGGCGGCCAGGCTCCCGTTGAGGGGATGCGGCAGGCATTGTACGGGGAACTGTCCT
>CAYWSF010000255.1:0-3135 GCA_964460725.1 uncultured Desulfosporosinus sp. | reverse complement strand
CTTGACAAAGAAATAAAGGAAAAACTAGCGGTAACTACGAAATTTATAGGGAGTGTTAAAGGGGGAATTAATATGGACGAGAACCGATCTATCATAAAGCTCACTATGGTCATTGTCATGATCACATCTTTCATTGCGCCATTTATGGGCAACGCCATCAATCTGGGTATTCTACAGATGGCACTGGAATTCGGTGTCGGGCAATCTTCGTTGAACTGGGTCGTAACCAGCTATCTATTGGCATCCGCTGCTTTTTTACTTCCTTTTGGACGTTTAGCGGATATAGTCGGTCGGAAAAAAGTATTTACCGTTGGGATGTTCTTTTTTGCCTTGACATCTTTAGCCTGTGGATTCGCTTTTTCGTTTCCTATATTAATAATTTTCAGAGTTTTTCAGGGAATCGCCAGTGCCATGATTTTTGGGACCTCTATGGCCATACTGACGTCCGTTGTCCCGCCAAAAGAACGAGGAAAAGCGATCGGTCTTAGCGTTGCGGCGGTCTATATCGGTCTCTCACTGGGGCCTGTTCTGGGAGGTTTAATATGTAGTGCGCTAAATTGGCGGGGTATCTTTTATTTTAACTTTATCCTTTCTTTAATCGTGCTTGCTTTATTAACTAAACTCGCCGGTGACTGGTTGGGTGCGCCGGACAAATTTGACACATGGGGCGGTCTTCTTTGGATTTTCGGGATAGTGCTCTTTCTCTATGGGTTATCTGATATTACAGCCGGTTTTAATTATGTTATTATCTTTATTATCGGTCTGGTACTTTTGCTCGCTTTTATTGTCTATGAAACTAAAGTTCCTAATCCTTTATTGCCGATACGCATGTTTATGAGTAATCGTTCCTTTACCTTTTCAAATTTAGCTGCCCTCATTAATTATTGCGCTACGTTTGCTTTAACTTTTTTGATGTCGTTATATCTTCAAAATGTGCAAAATATTGAAATCTCTCAATCAGGCTTGATACTTTTGTCCCAGCCTATAATTATGGCTGCGTTTTCTCCTGTTGCCGGACGTTTATCGGACCGCATCAATTCCCAAATACTTGCTTCAATTGGGATGGCTATTACCACCCTGGGGCTCTTCTTTTTTATCTTTCTCGGTGAAAGGACGTCTATTTTACTTGTCGTGCTTAATCTGGCTTTTATTGGTTTGGGCTTTGCCTTTTTCTCCTCTCCCAATACAAATGCGGTCATGAGTTCTGTCGGTCGCACGCTTTACGGATTAGCTTCTTCGACCCTTGGAACCATGAGAATGCTTGGCCAAACGCTGAGCATGACGATTGTTGCTCTGATCACTTCTTTAAGTATGAAGGATATACCTCTCAATTCGTCGGATTATGTTAGCAGTTTCATGCAAGTCTCAAGAATCAGTTTCATAGTTTTTTCTGTTCTTTGTTTTATTGGGGTCTTTTCCTCTTTAGCAAGAGGAAAAGGGGACTGGAGGTGGGGGAAAGATCCGCACGATAGAAATAGATATTAACATCCTCGCGGATTCGCAGTTTTAGTATCATATCCGCTGATACCGTTGGACATAATTTATCAGATCCTATATTAACCCCTTTAAAAGAGCGGTTTTTCACTGTCTCCATTTTTCTTTCTGCCATAGGTTTTACGCGCTTCTTCTTTGCAGGTGACATAGGCCGTCATGACGGCGTCGAAAAAAGCATCCTTTGCTTCCTGGGACAAAGTGCCGCCGGCGAAGAGGGCCATATTTTTTTCAAGAAGGGTTCGAGCTTCTTGTTCTGCGGGCGTGCCGTATGTTTCACGCATTTTTTCTAGATGTGGATCTTTGGCGATCCCGCTTTGTGGGTCGTCAATATCGTCGTCGAGAAGATAATCAAGAGAAACATTTAAAGCACGAGCGAGCTTTCTCAGCGTTCTGCCTCGTGGTTTAGCCTCTCCTCTTTCATAGGCGGTGATGGATCGCTGAGAAACCCCAACTCTTTCCCCCAGCTTGGTTTGGCTGAGGTCCATAATCTCGCGCGCTTCTTTTACTTTGGCCGCAAATTTTTTCATAGCACATCGACTTCCTTTCAAAGTATTGTAAGAACTTAACTTCACCAAATTACGGAAATTTCATTGGCATAACCTCATATAACCGCTAACATAAAAGAAGAACTAACTTGAATATGTTTTCATATTACTTCACATGAGCGTGCGTGTCAATAGAATTAGCTGTATTTTAAGGAAAGTTAACGAAGTTAAGTAACGTGTAGCTGAGGTTATTTGATGATGGTACGAAAAAAGAAAGGCTAGAGCGGCTGGAGGACACTATTGAAAGTATCATTACATAACCTTAAGAGGCCTGGGCCTGGAGTGCATGCGGTGGTTATGCCCGGAGTAATTTATCAATAAAAATAGTAAGTATCAATCTTGTTTACTGATGTATCATTTCATAAAAAAGTATGTTATCTTATAGGAAGGATATGTAAATAGAAATTATGTGGGGTGAAGAATTATGAATAAGGGTGCATTTTATAACTTGTCATACGGAGTTTACGTTATTTCCACGTGGGACGGCGAGCGTCCTACCGGTTGTACGGCGAATAGCGTGATGCAGATTACATCTGAACCTGCCACAATTGCCATCAGTATCAATCATGAGAACCATACAAATCAATGCATTGCGCAGTCAGGAAAATTTGCCATTACGATATTGGGAGAGAATTGCGAACCATCAATAATTGGCACTTTCGGATTTCAAAGCGGAAAAACTGTGAATAAATTTGATAAGGTAAAATCAGAAATTATAAGCGGGATGCCAATCTTAGCGGCAGGGTGTGCCTATATAACCTGTGAAGTTATTAATAGTATGGAGACGAATACACATACGGTTTTTTTAGGAAAGGTAATCGATGCAGATGTTATTTCGAATGATCCGCCGATGACATATTCATATTACCATAAGGTATTAAAAGGAAAAAGCCCCAAAAATGCACCGACTTATATTGCAGATGAAAGCAAAACAGAGAGTAAAATTGAAGAAGTAAAAGAAGATGGTAAATACGTATGCAGCATATGCGGATATGAGTATGACGGAGATATTCCGTTTGAAGAATTACCGGAAGATTATACTTGTCCCATATGCGGGCAGCCAAAATCAGTTTTTGAAAAAGAAAATTAATTGAAG
>CAYWSF010000254.1:0-3142 GCA_964460725.1 uncultured Desulfosporosinus sp. | reverse complement strand
ATGTAAAAAAGGATGAAATGCCAAAAGTTCTCGGAGGACTCGGAATCGCCGTGATTTCGACTTCTAAGGGGATTATGACGGATAAGCAAGCCCGAAAAGAGGGGCTCGGCGGAGAAGTAATCTCCTATATTTGGTAGTTTTCTTAGGTGGAGGTGCAGTGAATGTCCAGAATTGGTAAGCTCCCGATTGGGATTCCAAATGGAGTGGACTTCAAAAAAGAGGGAAATGTGGTTACTGTAAAGGGTCCGAAAGGCACCTTAACAAAAGAACTGCATTCATTAATGAACGTAGCAGTAGAAAACTCACAAATTATTGTCACGCGTCCAAATGATGAACCATTGAGCAGATCCTTGCATGGTCTGACCCGCACCCTGATTGCCAATATGGTGGAAGGGGTTACGAATGGTTTTACCAAGGGATTGGAGATGTCCGGTGTGGGATATCGTGCTGCGAAAAAAGGCGATAAGTTGGTCTTAACGGTTGGAAAATCCCATCCGGTTGAGCTCACTCCCTTTGAAGGTGTTGACTTTGAAGTGCCGGCTCCGAATAGAATTTTAATTAAAGGGATGGATAAAGAACTTGTTGGTGATTTTGCCGCTTTAGTACGTTCTGAGCGCTTACCGGAACCTTATAAAGGCAAAGGTATTCGTTATGAAGGCGAAGTCATCCGTCGTAAGGTAGGCAAATCCGGTGTAAAGAAAGGCGCTAAATAAGTAAACTGTAATAGGTAAGGGCTGAATCTCTTGCCGACGTGAAAGGAGTTTTCACTTTGATAAAGCGCATTGATCGCAAAGCGGTTCGGCTTAAAAAGCATAAGAGAATCCGCAGTGCTATTGTTGGCAATGCCGAACGCCCGCGTTTGGCAGTTTTTCGGAGTTTAAATCATATATACGCTCAAGTAATCAACGATCAGCTGGGTGTAACACTTGTTGCTGCTTCTTCCCTCGATCCGGAGTTCAAATCCGGTGATCTGACAGGTGGGAATATCGCCGGAGCACGCAAGGTCGGCGAAATGGTTGCGAAGAAAGCCCTGGACAAAGGTATTAACCAGGTTGTATTCGATCGTGGAGGGAATATTTATCACGGCAGAATCGCAGCTTTAGCAGAATCGGCGCGGGAAGCCGGGCTCAGCTTTTAAGCCGGAGTAAAGGAGGGATAATTAAATTGGCTAAATTCGAAGCTAACAAGTCAGATATGATTGAAAAGGTTGTTCATATTTCGCGTGTTGCAAAAGTTGTCAAGGGCGGACGTCGTTTCAGCTTTAGCGCACTGGTAGTGGTGGGAGATGGTCAGGGTCGTGTCGGTGCAGGATTGGGCAAAGCCGGCGAAGTGCCGGAGGCAATCCGTAAAGGGATTGAAGATGCGAAAAAGAATCTCTTCACTGTTCCCATGCATGGAACCACGATTACCCATCCCATTATTGGGGTTTTTGGAGCCGGAAAAGTATTGTTGAAGCCTGCTTCCGAAGGGACCGGCGTTATTGCCGGTGGTGCTGTGCGAGCGGTGCTTGAAGCCGCTGGAGTGCAGGATATTCTGACTAAGTCTTTAGGTTCGGCAAATAACCACAATATTGTTCATGCAACGATAGCGGGGTTAAAATCTCTGAAACGCCCGGAAGAGATTGCCAAGCTCCGAGGTAAGACCGTGGCTGAAGTTCTGGGTTAAGGAGGGTCGACCATGAAAGTAAAAGTGACTCTGACAAAGAGTCCAATCGGGTATTCGAAATCACAACGTAAAACATTACAAGCACTGGGTTTAGGGAAAGTCGGTTCAAGTGCGGTTCATGAGGATACCCCTGTAATTCAGGGTATGATTCATAAATGCATGCACTTGGTTACTGTAGAGACACAAGCTCAATAGAAGGAGGTGTAGGCAAAGCATGAAACTGCATGAACTTAAGCCGGCCGAAGGGTCAACACATGCACCTAAGCGTTTGGGACGTGGTATTGGCTCAGGACATGGCAAAACTTCCGGTAAAGGACATAAAGGGCAGCGCTCGCGTTCAGGCGGTGGTGTCCGGCCAGGTTTTGAAGGCGGGCAAAATCCACTGATGCGTAGAATGCCAAAGCGCGGTTTTAAAAATATCTCCCGGAAAAACATTGTTGCTTTAAATGTCCGTGATCTGGAGCGTTTTGAAAATGACAGTATAGTGACAATAGAAAGCCTCCTGGAAAGCGGTTTAGTTAAGAATGTCAAAGATGGCGTAAAAATCTTAGCAACAGGGGAACTGACTAAAGCATTGACCGTCAGAATTGACAAGGTCAGCCCGGCTGCGGCTAAGAAGATCGTGGCTGCGGGTGGAAAAGTAGAGGTGGACTAGAATGATTTCCGAGTCTCTGAAAAACGCATGGAATGCCACGGATCTCAGGAAAAAAATCGGTTACACCTTGCTTATGTTCTTGATTTTCCGCATTGGAGCTCATATTCCAACTCCCTTTATTGATCGGGATCGTCTGAGCGAATTGTTCGGAACGGGAGCTTTGATGACTTTCATAGACACGATATCCGGTGGTTCTTTTAAAAGTTTGTCTGTGTTTGCGCTCAGCATAACGCCATACATTACAGCTTCAATTATGTTTTCACTGCTGACGGTTGTCATACCCCACCTGGAAAGGTTATCTAAAGAAGGCGTCTATGGACGCAAAAAGATCACCCAGTATACTCGCTACACTACGGTTGCCCTGGGATTCATTCAAGCGATGGGTCTCACTTTTGGAATACGCAGTGCCTTGATCGTTCCCAGCCCGGAGCTGCGATGGCTGATCGTTTTGTTAATCGCGCTGGTTTTAACAGCTGGCACCACGTTTTTAATGTGGCTTGGGGAGGCAATTACTGAGAAGGGAATCGGCAATGGTATATCGCTCATCATCTTTGCCGGAATTGTTTCACGGGTCCCGTCAGCTATTAAGTCTTTGTGGGACATGTTAGTAGTCGGCGAGATTCAGGTTTTTGCTGTAATCGGGCTGATTTTAATTGTAATTTTTATTACTGCCGGTGTTATCTATGTTCAGGAAGGGCAGCGGCGAGTGCCGGTTCAATATGCCAAGCGGGTTGTTGGTCGGCGGATATATGGAGGACAAAGCAGCCATATACCTTTAAAAGTGAATCAAGCCGGCGTTATTCCGGTCATTTTTGCAATTGC
>CAYWSF010000253.1:0-3148 GCA_964460725.1 uncultured Desulfosporosinus sp. | reverse complement strand
TAAACTCGACAATCTTCCGAATCAATTCATTCAATAAATTGCCACCTCACTTCAGTCCATTCATTCTCCATTCATTCTTATTGCTAAAACTTATGCCTTCCCTTCCCATTTTCGAAAGTAAGTTTTTAAGAGAGCTGCATAATTAGAAATTTACGCTTTTTAGCTTATAAAATCTTCTTTATCGAGCGAAAGTGATCGCTTATATTTTCCTTAAATCGCTGAGAATTTCCTGGATTTCCCGGTGAAATATTTGTGGCGCAAAAACTGCTCCCCAACCATTACTTAACTGAAACAGTCCGTCATAAGCTTCACTATAAAACGACTTTAGATAATGGGGAATATTTTGTTTCATTAAATAATCCTCCACGAGCTGAGCTTCAATCTGGTTTTCTAAAACACACGCCTTGGTGTAGGCCGATGAAACGTCCACTCTTTAATCAACTCCCAAAAAGGCAAGATAAAT
Source organism: uncultured Desulfosporosinus sp. (assembly GCA_964460725.1). Taxonomy (GTDB): domain Bacteria; phylum Bacillota; class Desulfitobacteriia; order Desulfitobacteriales; family Desulfitobacteriaceae; genus Desulfosporosinus. The sequence goes on along the minus strand of CAYWSF010000253.1, from coordinate 2,685 downwards.
TTAAGCAGTCAATCAATAGATGTCCCTTTCTCAAATTACCATTTTTAGAGTAATTGAACAGCAAAGGAATGGTAGGAGCACTCATTACTCATCTAAAAGAACTTTTCCTGTCAATGAAGTATCATACCCTTCAAATTGACGAACAGCTTGAATAAATCCTGGCGATCTTAAAACTTCCATAAGTTGCTTCCAAATTGAAGACTTAGTTATTTTCTTCAAACAAACCAGATCATATCGTTCACTGAATAGATGAACAAAACCAAGTCCAAATCGCTGCGCAGCTGCTTTAACACCTAGCCCGACGTCTGCCTGGCCGCTTGCAACTCGGCAAGCAACTCCAAAATGCGTGTTTTCTTCATGTTCATAGCCCACGATCCGAGCGGGTAAAATCTTTGCCGATTTAAGGTAAGTATCAAGGCGCAGACGGGTCCCTGAGCCTTTTTGGCGGTTAATGAATTGAGTGCCTTCTTTGGTAATATCATCCCAGGTCTGAAGATTAAGAGGATTGCCAGGTGCCACGATGAACCCCTGTTCTCGTTGAATTAAATTTACAATACAAACGGATTCCCCAAGGACAATATGTTTGACAAAAGAAATATTATAGTCTTGTGATTCTTCATCCCAAAGGTGTATGCCGGTAATCTCAGCTTCTCGACGATAAAGTGCAATCAATCCATCTATACTTCCCTTGAAGGAAACTGACGATTCAACAGTTGATGCAGAATGTTTAAGAAATTCAAAAAGCAATTCGATAACTGGGTCGTGACTTCCTACAAAGCGAATGGCCGGTGCTCCTGGAGTAGTAGCAGTGGCGGTCGTACCGGCAGGTTGGCTGGTATTAAGGCCAACCGTTCCCTTTAAATAAGCATCCAAAACCGCCGGTTCAACACGCAGTTGACGGCCAATATGGTAAGCCGGTATCTCTCCTCGTTTAACAAGCTCATAAAAAGTATATTTTGAAATTTTAAGGATTTTAGCCGCTTCCGCAGCCGTCAAAGTTACGCTCAATTAAAAACTACCTCCATCTCAGCTCTAGTATTACATTCAATCCAAGTTTCATTAACTAAGTGTCATCAGTATACTTTGAATTTATTAGCTTTATTTACAATTAGTTCGAATTGATCATATAAATATGAAAATTGTAAGTTTTCTTAAATTTTATTAATTCCATATTATTATAAGTATTGTTTAAAAAAAAGGCAAACGCTATATTATGTATTGAATATGCTGTATCAGAAGTATAAATATATTAAATATGAAAAAGCAAAGAATATTATATGATAAAACGTTAATCTTTATAATAATATAACCATGAAGACTCTCAATAATTAGTCAAAAATAATAATGAATAAAAAGAGAAACCAAACAATTATACCTTAAAAAAATAATAATCTTGCAGCTAACTCAAATCCGTTGCCATTAAAAAAGCTACTCATCTGAGTAGCTTTAAAATTGAATCCCGCAAAGGTTCCTCCGGAATTAATGGATACACGGCTCAAGATTAATTTTAACCAATGAACGACCAACCAAGACAAACATTTGAGATTCAAATTCAATCTGCTTAGGGGAATAAAACTCTGACCTAATTGAACCTTTGACCTATACTACGAAACACGAAACAAATTAATCTGGACAAATCTTCCACTATTTCTACTGTTTGGTCACTACGGTTTCGAATTCTTAACTTATACCCGACACAATCCTAACTCAAAAGCCATCCGTGAAAGGATATCTATTAGAGAGGAACCTTGCGGGAAAACTTTTGTAAACAAACAAAACCACCTTTCTAAGTGGTTTCAACCCTCCGTAATTTAGCATAGCACCATCCTTGATTAATTGCGATGCCAAATCTTCGATGAATCGAAATACTTACCTTAGCATGCGACCAATTAGTGATCAGGAACTGCACTACTTATTAACTCTTTATACTTTTATTATAATGAAATTTGCTTTCCTGTCAAGTTATTTATTAGTTATTTTTATACTAATTTTTGGAAGCTTTTAATTCCTGATCCCCATCGATTCCTGCTTTAGCAAACTGCGTGTCGCACGTTACAAATTATCGGCTGGCTCTATTCTCCGATGATCTTGACCAACACACGTTTGCGGCGGCGACCATCAAATTCGCCATAAAAAATCTGTTCCCACGGGCCAAAGTCCAGTTTTCCTTCTGTAATGGCAACTACTGCTTCACGCCCCATAATGGTGCGCTTCAAATGGGCATCAGCGTTGTCTTCGTAACCATTATGCTTATAGCGATCATAAGGCTTTTCCGGTGCCAAGCCCTCCAGCCACGTTTCGAAATCTTGGTGCAATCCCCCTTCATCGTCGTTAATAAAAACGCTTGCTGTGATATGCATTGCATTACAAAGCAACAGCCCTTCTTTTATATTGCTTTCCTCCAAGCACTTTTGTATTGTGGGCGTGATATTGATGAATTCCCGCCGTCTTTTTGTTTCAAACCAAAGTTCTTTTCGATAATGTTTCATTATTAAAACTCCCCTTAGTAGTTATTTTGCAAACTCAAATTTTACAATATATTATTCTTTTGAACATTGTTTAAATATTATGCAATATTGTCGAATAAGTACCGTATCAGTACCATCAGTGTAGTCAATCAAGAATTATTACATTTTTCCTTTATTGTATAGTTGAAAAGTTAAGGAATCTGCTCCCAAGAAGCTA
>CAYWSF010000252.1:0-3148 GCA_964460725.1 uncultured Desulfosporosinus sp. | reverse complement strand
TTAAAATTGGCGTATTCAGTGCCGAATATGGATTAAATAGGAAATGTCGTAGATAAATGGATTTTAACCAGCTATTATTTAATTATCGTACGAAATGAATTAGCAGCTGCGAAATTTGGGGGTGAATAGGCTAAGCTGTTAGCAGGCTCTAGTTTTATTTGCCGGTTAGAAATATTGTAATATGGAAGGAAGTGGATAGAAAGTGTATGATATAAAAAAATGTTTCGCAATACCTTTAGCGATATTTATGGTGCTCAGTTTTCTGATTACTGTGGCGCCGGCGGTACCTGCAATGGCAGAACCTTTATATGTAACGACCGCTAGTGTAAATTTACGCAGCCTACCAGATACGTCTTCATCAATTCTCTTCACAATGGCGTCAGGAACAGCTTGTGTCTATCTTGGACAAAGCCAAAATGGATTCTTGAAGGTACAGGCCTGGAATCCGAGCAGCAGCGCATGGAACCAAGGCTGGGTTGCTACTAATTATGTCAACGCCAGTACAGTTGCCAGTAATCAAAGCGGCTCCGCCAAAGTCATTTATAATTCCAGCTTAAATGATTCCGGGTACCAAATTTCAGCGAATAGCTTTGTCGTTTATGAGAACTCTTCCGGAAGTTGGCTTAATCTTACCTGTTATTCTCTTAGTAATGCTGACTATACAAAGTTTAATAGGTATTACGATAATGGATGGTATTATGCTCCAGTATCCCCTGCATATGTTTATGGCAGGTATAAGGTTTCTGGTCCATCGTATTACTGGTTTGCGCTTAATTAATTGATACGTAGGGAGGAATTATTTATAATGATGAAATTTACTAAAAGAATTCCCAGAATGCCTATGTTCGTCTTGGCTATAGCAGTTCTGATCACTGGCATAGCCTATTACGGAGTCAACACCCAAGCGCAAGATCCGCCCAAATTAGATCTGGGGAAAATGATCTTGCAAGTAGACCGGGTAGAGTATTATCTTGCGCCGACATACAATGACCTTCCAGATATCGTTATGATTAATGCACAGCTATATAACAACGCGGGAAAAGATATCAAAATTAATCCCACTGGCGAGCTTATTCTAGTTGGCGCTAGCGGGAAGGAATACTTGATGCCCAGTAGCCAACCTGGAGAAATTTTGGCTCCTTTTGATCTGAAAAAGCTTCAGTCCTTGAATCAAGACACGAAAAAACTCATCGACATGGGGTTAGCTACGACTGATGAATTGCTCCCTGCTGGTCTTTTTCGCTGGGGATTCGGGACTCAAATTGATCGGGAGGACAGAATTGTTGCCGTATTATATAAAAGCGGCAGCGACGTGAAGAAACTGGATATCTCCCAATTTGAAACCGTAGTACATGAACGTAAGGCTGAACTAGGGGAGGAAGATTTCGAAGTTCAGAAAGACTGGGAACTGTACGGGCCATAATGCTTTTGGAGCCGACGGAGCATCAATAAAGAGACAAATATCCGGCAATAGTTTCAGGGGTGATCGTACCCTGAAACTATTGCGCTATGTCAGCGGAAAGAACGCAAATGTACTTGCTGTAAGGGAGGATATATTAAGTTGAACTTTATTACAAAAAATTCTCGGTTGCCTATGTTCATCTTGGTTATAGCAGTTCTGATCATTGGCATAGCCTATTACGGAGTCAGCACAAGCGCAAGATCCGCCCCAATTGGATTTGGGGGATATGACTTTACAGATAAATAAAGTCGAATACGCTTTAGCGCCGGTCTATAATGACCTGCCAGATAACGTTGAAGTCTTCGTTGAGCTATACAATAACAAGGGTAAGGATGTTGCCTGTAAACCCACTGGTAAATTGATTTTTTTATCCTCTAATGGGAAACAATATCCAACGCCCGATGGAGAATATGGTGAAGAAATAAGTTCATTTAATCTCCAACGGCTGCAATACTTAAATCAAGACACACAAAAACTTATTGACATGGGAAAAGCCACGGCTGATGAGCTTCTTCCGGTTGGCCTTTTCCGTTGCGGATTTAGCACCCCAATTGACCGAGATGATAGGATTATTGCCATTTTATATAAAAACGGCAGCGACGTGAGGAAACTGGATATCTCCCAGTTTGAAACCGTGGTACATGAACGTAAGACTGAACCTGGGGAGGAAGATTTCCAAATCCAGAAAGACCGAGAGATGTACGTGCCATAATGTTTTTGGAACCGATGGAGCATCAATAAAGAGACAAATACCTGGCAAGAGTTTCAGGGGTGATCGTACCTCTGAAACTCTTGCGCTATGTCAGCGGAAAGAATGCAAATGTATGCTTGCATAGGCTCTCGGAATTAGATAAAAGCAATAGGAAATAAAAGTAATAGCAAACAAAAAAAGAAATGGAAAAAGAGATGACAGAGAGCCTGCTAAAGAACAAGAGCTAAAAAAAGGCATAACCAAGCAGGCGCTGCCAAAAGGTCAAAAAACGAGGCTGCGCAACGCCAAGATATTTAAAAAAAAAGGCTTTTAGGTTAAGATCCTTATTCTCCATAAACCAAGCATCCAGATTCTGATACTGATTGCAGTTGCAATGCTTATTACATCTATAACAGGAGTTAACTATGCAATCGCTCCTGAGCAACAAGCTAAGATATTTGTTGATCAAGCATTTCAAGATCAAGGTTGGCAAGATATTTGTATAGAAAACTGGCATTCTATGCGGTTTGATAAATCAGACCAGGCGGAAAGGGCTACTATTGGTGAAGAACCACTACAGGTTTATAATTTGAGACTTTTGCATATTTTATAAGACCGAAAATAATGGGGATTTAGTAGTACAGAAAAAGGACTTCACCCCCCCATTTTGTCGAATTAGTAAGTGACCAAACAAACCATCGAAGGAGGCGAAGTCACTTATGAATATTCGGCAAGGATATGTTTTTTCCCAATCTATATATTTCCTGTTCTCTCTAATGAATAAGAGTTTGGATAACTTACTCCAATTTCATCGCCGTTCACATTGGCGATAATCGTTTCCCGATATCCAAACTGAATAATTTTGCAATCCTGCATATCCAAATTACTTCTGCTTGCTGCATCCAAAGCTGACCTATATAGATGACCACCCAGTTTAAGCACTTTCCAGTTTCCCTTTTTCAAACAAACATAAATATCGGTGACCACTTTATTAT
>CAYWSF010000251.1:0-3151 GCA_964460725.1 uncultured Desulfosporosinus sp. | reverse complement strand
TCCCTTGAACTCCATTTTACGAGAGTTTATCGGTAAGTCCTGCTTCTCTAGTTGACCCCTTTCTGTGCCGCATCCTCTTCGTCCGGTAGAATTTCATATATCCTGCTGGACACTGTTAAATGGACAAGTATACAAATGCCTTAACTACATCATATTTGCCAGTATAATCGGTGTTCTTTCATCTGTGAAAGAAGTAATATGCAGCATGTGAGCATCTGTAAGGTATAATAATATTTTATCGTAATTCTTTTCCAAATGATCTGCCATTATTTCATTACAGCCCGGATTAAAAAGAAGCGATCTAACTCCCTTGTGATTGACACAGACGCACAATCCGCTGTGCAGTTCATAATTGTTGCTTACACATGTATGGTCGATCGACAATTCTTGCATGAGTTGCACAAAACTCAATCCACGATGATCCGTACGTCCCGCCGCTCCCACATAGCCTGTTTTCAGGCCAGATGGAAGTGCTACAACGGCATGAATCATGTTGAAAGCCGATCCTCCCAAGCTGGCTATAAATGTATCTTTTCCTAATAACGACAGGATACTATTGATGTCGTCATAGTTTGCGGACCTCTCTGCCCCATGCACCAACCCTTGCATTGCATCCCTGACTTTGTCGGACGCGAGGGCATTTACCTTTTCGGTTGTCGCCGTAAGATCCAGATTCAGTGACCTGATCCCGATAATATCCAACATTTTTCTTTCTCCTGCAGGTGTGTTTTTTAACCGTTTCAGTAATTCATTCGCTCTTCCATTGAACCGGAATAATAACCATATTCATCTCACTTCCGTCTTTCATGCTTACTTCATAAACCTCCAACTGCCCTTTCCCCACTGATGTCGGCGTGAAACTTAATTGTGCTTCAAAGTCTCCCCGATCAGGAGCACCTGCCGTAGCCATGGTCGAACCCTGAGCCAAAATATTTCCATCGGCATCTCTCAGACGGAAACTTACCATGGCTTCGAATATCCGGGCATTTCCTTTTATTATTACAGGGTTTGTTATAGTTTGATCGGCTATCGGAGCATTAACCCATATAACCGGTTCGTATACCGAACTAAGATTACGTTTAAACGGCTGTTCATAGAGACCGACATGTCCCCACCAATCCATGCCATTTTCCGCCTTACCATCAACTGTAAACTGAACCTGTTCAACCGTCGGAAATTCAGTAAGAGTATTTACAATACTTGCTATGCCCAACGCTTCCCCGGTTGAACCGACATTAGCCTTAAGTACCTCTTTAGAGAAATCGATTGTGGCCAGGCCATTTTCAATTTTAATACCCAGAATCTTCGTATCTGCCGGTAACACCTTGATAGCTCCTGCAGTAAGAGGATTTCCTGAAATTAATTCATTTAAAGCTGCTTTGGCCACCCCGGCACTTTTCTCAACCTTGTGTACTTCACGAACAAGGTACATTTCATTATTATTATCTTTCAAATAGTAAACAGCTACATTCATCGTCTGTATGGCCTGGGGATCAGATGGTACAGGACCCGGAACAGGCTGAGGCTCAGGCTGAGGCTGTGATCGACAACCGACAAGCCCAAACATTCCGAACACTATCAGCAAAGATAAAATGATCCTCAGAATCTTCATAAATCTTGTGTCTCCTTTCTAAGTTGTAATAAGTATTAATGGGATTTTGTGTAACGTTAATTAAAAGGTTCTAAAGGTTTTTTTGCCAGTATCTGTTCAACCTCCTGGTTTAATTCGTGGAACGACGTATCGTATAAATGTTAAACTTATAACCATAGGGAATGTTATATGAACTAGAGACTCCAACTTCCACGTTTTGAAGCAGAATATATTTAAGATTATCGACCCGCCAATGATTGTGAACAGAATTTTCCAAAATACATTACCATTTAAGGTGGTGTTCCGTAAGAATGAGCGAACTACTGAAGGTACTTAATGAGCAGCAGAGACAGGCAGTAACTGCTACTGAAGGCTTCATTCGCGTGATTGCAGGTGCGGGATCCGGCAAGACGCGGGCACTGTCGCACCGGTTTGCCTATCTTTTCAACGAGATTGGGATCATGCCGTCCAATATCCTTTGCGTCACATTTACCAATAAATCCGCGCATGAGATGAAACAGCGTATCCGCCGTTTGACCGGTGACAATTCAGGTTCCTACCTTAACTTATGAATTTTTTCTTTGAATACTCTTTAAAATAATTTCATCCTAAGGAAACAGTTTTAAAACCAAACCGCTGATCGGAAGATGAAGCAGTGTATCAATAACTGGCCTGCCCGTTGCCTTTTCCACCATCTCTTTATATGCCCGCAGTTGGGGCACAAATAGCCTTGGCCCATTTAAACGAGTTTCCGGATTATTACACCAGGTTAACTAAACTCGAAAAAGAAGCTAAGGCATTTTGGAATAAATAGTACCCCTCTATTTGATCGGTAAAGGGATTAGATATTTTATTTCTTCTTTTTCAATTTGCCTTCTGCCTTTTCTAAATTCTCAACAACCCTAAACTTAACTATCCCAAACAGACAATAAGAATATTTATTGACATTAACTCTTTCTTAGAATTGTTTGGTGAAAGAGCGATGAGTTTCCCTTGTTCCACAATCAGTTATGTATTTTTACTTTATTAAATAATTTGGCTATTCGGGCTGAATCGTGGTCGATGAACGCACAAAGTATTTTCTGAATAGTGAACTCTTTCAACGACTTCAATTTCATCATCATCCAACAATTCGAAGTTAAGACCAAAATCTCTCGCCTGAGTTAGATATATAATACCCGTCTCAGGGTCTCTTATTTTAATGATCATGTAAATCGGAGTATCACTATATTCTTCGATACCATTCTTAGTATAAACGACAAATGGCGCATCTCCTGCCTCATTTCCAGGTTCTCCGTCATAATATTGTTGGATGCCTTTAATCCCGCTTTCAAAGGACTTAGCAATATACTGTCTTTCTGCGTTCTTATCTTCGACAACATGCCATTTATCAATGATCGCTTTTTAGCAGTTAATTGCTCCACTAACCGTTTGAAGCACGAACTCTTCTCCCTGGTAGTCTTGAGGTTCTCCCGAGATAAGATTAACCGTCCCGTCCTTAAGATTGGGTTTGAGTTTATGGGAACGACTATGCAAATCAACGAACTGGAACGCGGTTCA
>CAYWSF010000250.1:0-3159 GCA_964460725.1 uncultured Desulfosporosinus sp. | reverse complement strand
TTATAAATCTTCTATAAGTTCGCCGCCGCGCATCATCGTACGCAATTCAAGCATCTTGTTGTCAGCAGCTTCCAGTTTTTGAAGAGTTTCCTCCTCTTTTTTCGTGCGTTGAATAACTCTGAAAATCCCACCGTTTTTTATTACCAGTCGAGTGTGAGCGAGCAATGCGAGAAGCGGGTCGTGTGTAGTCAGAAAGACAATTTTATCTTCGCCGGTCAGGAGCTCCAATGCTTTTCGCCTGTTGATCCCGGCGTTTTCTATTTCGTCTATCAGCACGATCGGAGCGTATGACAGCAATGCACAATCAGCGATCATCAGAGCTCTCGACTGACCTCCGCTGAGCTGTGCAACGTTGCTCTCCATATCAAATTTTTCTCCCGCCAGTGAATTTGCCAGCTCCATGATCCGTTCGATCCGCCCGCTGATATCGGCTGTCGGCCAGCAGCGGGCATGCATGCTCAGGAAGTCTCGCACCGTTAGATCGATAACGAAGTTCATATTCTGCGAGAGCTGTGCTACCATTCTCTGCCTCGTTCTTCTCTTTCTATCTTTTGGCAAAGTTTCATGATTGATTAACATTCGCCTGCCGGTCGGCGTATTACCGCTCGCACCGCATTCTATGTCTTCAAGCAGGCGGCTCTTGCCACTTCCGGTCGGGCCTACTACGGCGATAATATCCCCGGGCTGGAATGTCAGAGGCTCAAATTGCTCCGCTTCTCCTGTCTTACCGTGTCCGGGGCAGATGGTAATGGTTTTTACTTCCTGGACAGGCTGTTCCAGCATGTCCTGCATGACCTGCAGGTAATCGTCAAACTGCTGGGCGAGCATGCGTGCGTTCATATTCTGAGAAACGTAGAAGGACTCTTTTTGCTTGAACAGCACGTCATAGAGCGTGTCTCCCGGATCGATGACGCAGCTGATCTGTTCCAGCCAGTTTTCGGCATAGGGATGCTCAGCAAAGAGCACCTCCACCGGTTCTTTCAGATACTTATTAATAGTCATTTGCTGCCACCCGTATTTCCTTCCGGAATTTCAACCTTTCTCAGATTGCCCAGTTGGTACTGGGCGCCAATATTTGTCTCTCCGAGACAGTATGAACAAAGCGCCATCGGCATCGGATAGCGTAGTTTATTATCTGTGACTACAGAATCATTTGGATAACCATCCAGGGTCTCAATCAATTCGCCCGACCCCTGCCCGGTCAGGCCGTTTATGTGAAAAATCTCAGCACGCGGGTTGACATATTGGACATTCATTTCGAATACTTCCCGTTCAGCCTGTGAAACAATGTCGCTTTTTGTAATCACAACGATGTCCGCAAACCGGAGCATCGGCCCGATTTTCCTTGGCGTATGCACACCACTCATCTGGTCAATAACGCACACTGCCGGAATGCCCCGAATATGCGGAGCGCAACGGTTACAAAGCCCTGCGCTTTCTGATAACAGGATGTCGAGATTAAGCTTGGCGCCCCAATTGAATACGTCTTCAATGTTGCTGATGTAGTAGTGATCCGGACACTGCTGGCCGGAAAGTCCCAACAAAACTGGTGCCTTCAAGCCGGCGTAAATCTTATCGTCATTGCTCTGGAGACAATCAAACTTGACTACGCCTACCTTTGTGCCTCGCTCAAGATAAGCCCGGATCATCTTTGAGATAACCGATGTCTTCCCAGAGGAAGGAGGACCGGAAAAAGTGATTAATTTCATTTATATTTCATTTCCTCTCGTTATATAAGTTCCGATATTAATAATGTACAACTTAATTTCCCATTACACTGCTGTTAACATAAGAAAGTGAAAGTGACTAATATGAAAATTATCCGGAACTTATATAGGCAACGTCTTAGATTCGTTACTTATCTGCGGCTTCAGCCACAGATCTCTTTTCCATAATCAGGCGGGCTTGTTCTTCCAGTTCGTTATAGGCCGGTTCGGTAAGATTTTCCCATCCAATCCATTTCAAGGGGCCCGGCAGGTTGTTATCAATACCGGGAATATTCACCGGAAACTTACCATTACCATACAGCACCTGGCCAAACCGTACACTGCGCAAATATTCCAGCAGCACCTTTACTGTCTCATACCGGGCCTGGTCCTTGCTTGATATCTCTGTTTTATCCTTAACCAAATCCTCCTTCACAGAGATAAATACCGGCGACAACAAGGCACCTTCTTTCGTCCATACCAATTGCGTATCATCATCTTCATTTGCCTTCATGTCTGCAAAAAAATAAGGCATAATATAAATGGGGTACGGTTTTGGCAAATTTCCTCTGCGGAACATTTCTGCCGGATGTGACGGGAACAGACAGTTTGCATAAATCTTCTCTGCCATTTCCCTGCCGAACATGGTAATAAAATATGGCAGAAAGAATACTTTCATAAAATCTTCGCTTTCCGGGTAAACGATGCTTTCCGCCCAATGGGGCTCTGCAAGATCTCCCCAAGAAGTCGGTACAGGCCGTCCATTGAGCATTTTCTCGTCGCAGACAATGACCATGGGATTGCCGCCGATAATGCCAAACCGGTTCAACGGATCCCCCCAGCCTTGATAATCCTTGTGATACTCAGCACCCGGCCAGGGGTTTACATAATCAGGGCGGTTATAGGCCGGGGAACTGACCATGCTTAAAAAACCGGTTCCGATAACAATCAATGGCGTTTCTTTAAGCTTCGTCACTTCCGCCATTTCTAAAGAGCCAAAACCACCTGTGTCGATTTTGTATCGTACCGGATGAACAAGTCTTTTCCTGGCCAGATCAGTATTTTCTCTATGTTCTGTCAGAAGTCCGATTGACACCTCATTCTGGCGTTCCCGTAATATTTGAACCAAATCATCCTCGACGAAACTCTCGAGGCGCTGGTCGACCTGTGCTTTAACAACGCAGGGAATCGCCGCATAAAGATCGCCATCAGCTACGTCCGCTTGCTCCTTTGTTAACAATGTTGGTGTATTAGCATTAGATAAATCAATTTTCAGATTACTATTCAATTGTTTATCACCTCAATCTTCAAATGTTAGTTAGCGATCCAACCCAAACAAATAACTGCCGGACTCTTACTCAAACGCGAAGATAAATGCCTAATTATTGCAATTCAGCTACTTGAAAGCGTTGATTTGACTGAATACTATATTTAACGCATGCGTCAAAAACTC
>CAYWSF010000249.1:1164-3165 GCA_964460725.1 uncultured Desulfosporosinus sp. | reverse complement strand
GTCTCTATTTAAATCCGGATAATAGGGTGTATGTAGATTTTTCCAAAGAGTTTGTCAGCGAAATGAATGCCGGTTCCAGTTATGAAAGTTTAATTTTGAAGAGTGTTACCAATACACTCGGAGGGTATTACGGTGTTGATAAAGTGCATATAACAATTGAGAATAAGCCTTACGAATCCGGACATTTTGCCTTAAAAAAAGATGAGTACTTCACAGTGGATTTTAATAACAGTGAGCAACTGAAATAGAGTGGAAGGTAAAGGTACGAGGCTCTATGTCTGTGTTTTTTGCAGTGTACATGATGCCAATCAAATGGAGTAATTCAAATAGGGAATGTTTCAAAATGATGATTTGAGACATTCCCTATTCTTATATAATTAACAATTAACCGACAGGTTTTAGTACTGACCAAAGTAAAAAAATTATGTCATAGCATCTCTTCAAACCGTTGTTTGATTTCAAGCAGGAAGTTGCGTGTATTTACAACCTTCTTATTCGTGGCGGCAGAAAGTTGATCTAAATCCTTGGTCATGATTCCTTCTTCAATGGTCTTTATAGAAGCTGCTTCTAACTTGTCTGCAAATCCGATAAGTCCTGTGTTCCCATCAAGTTCGCCGCGTTTTCTTAACGCCCCGGTCCAGGCAAAAATGGTAGCCATGGAATTGGTGGAAGTTTCCTCTCCTTTGAGGTGTTTATAATAATGCCTGGTGACCGTACCGTGTGCTGCCTCAAATTCATAATAGCCGTTTGGCGAGACTAACATAGAAGTCATCATGGCCAAACTGCCAAAAGCAGTGGCAATCATGTCGGACATGACATCACCGTCGTAATTCTTGCAAGCCCAGACAAATCCGCCTTCGGAGCGGATAACCCGGGCAACAGCGTCATCGATTAAAGTGTAGAAGTATTCAATCTTGGCTTCTGCGAATTTTTGTCTGTACTCCTGGTCGTATATGTCCTGGAAAATATCCTTAAAGGTATGGTCGTATTTTTTAGAAATCGTATCCTTGGTTGAAAACCAGAGATCCTGCTTGACGCCGAGGGCGAAATTAAAGCAACTTCGAGCAAAGCTGGCTATGGATTGATCGACATTGTACATGCCGAGAATTATTCCTTTGCCTTGAAAATCAAAAATGGTCTGCCGTACTTCACCGTTCTCCCCGCAAAAAACAAGTTCAGCCTTACCTGGACCTTCAACCCGATATTCGGTGTCCTTGTAAAGATCACTATAAGCGTGCCGGGCAATTGTGATCGGCTTTTTCCAAGTAGGTATTAATGGTTTGATACTATTAATAATTATGGGAGTTCTAAAAACTGTTCCGTCCAGAATGGCACGGATAGTACCGTTAGGGCTTTTCCAAATTTTTTTCAGGTTATATTCTGCGATCCGTTGCACATTGGGCGTAATGGTGGCGCATTTAACCGCCACGCCATATTTTTTTGCAGCCAGGGCCGAATCTATAGTAACTTGGTCATTAGAGGCATCCCTGTTCTGTAATCCTAAATCATAATACTCAGTTTTAAGATTAACATAGGGTTCAATTAGCAATTCTTTAATCCACTGCCATATGATGCGGGTCATTTCGTCCCCGTCCATTTCCACTAAAGGAACGCTCATTTTAATTTTGTGCATTTATTTATTTCTCCTCCCAAGGTCAAATAAGCATTACTTTTTATTATACTTGTTTGTCCTCTAAAAGGATAATTGTATAACCGTATGATCGTCCCATTTTACCTGATATCGATAGTTGCCCATAAACGGAGCAAGCGGTGCTTCCAAACTCATTGGTTCCATAACCTTGACAGGAAATTGTGGTTCAGCATGGTTGATTATGCCTCTTTTGCCCGGCTTACTTTTCGTTTGCGCGGAGTCAAGGTGGATTTCGGCTTATTTGTCTTCTGTTCTTTGGGGTGTTCTTTTGAGGGATCTTTTGAGGGATCTTGTAAACTCGATTTATCTTTTGCTTTTTCGGTCATGGCTACACTCTCGCGTAAAGCGTC
>CAYWSF010000249.1:0-1064 GCA_964460725.1 uncultured Desulfosporosinus sp. | reverse complement strand
AACTCGATTTATCTTTTGCTTTTTCGGTCATGGCTACACTCTCGCGTAAAGCGTCCATTAGATCAACCACTTTTCGACCTTGAGCCGGGGCTTGGACGGTAAAGCTTTCACCGGCGACTTTGCTTTCAATTAGTTGAACCATTTGTGCATGTAACTGATCGTGGTATTTCTCAGGTTCAAATGGCCGGACCAAATTATCAATTAATTGACGAGCCATAGTCAATTCTGCTTCCGAAGAGGCCGCATTTTCCCAAACTGCATCCATATGGCGGATTTCTTTAGGATAATGCATTAATTCCATCACCAGGCCTTGTTCATAAACACGCAGACAAGCCAAATGCTGTTTTGAGCGCATAGTAACCCGGGCCAAAGCGACTTTACCACTTTGCTCCATTGCCTGACAAAGTAAACGATATGCTTTATAGGCAGTTTCTTCCGGAGACAAATAATATGACTTTTCATAATAGATGGGGTCAATTTCTTTCAAATCGATAAAATCGATGATATCAATCGCTCGGCTTACCGGTTGTTCCAAAGCAGCAAGGTCTTCATCAGTTAATACAACGTAGCGATCCTTTTCATATTCATAACCTTTTACTAAATCCGCTGTCGCAACTTCGAGATCACAATTGGGGCATTTTTTAAGGTATTGAATCCGGTGCTGGCAAGCTTTATGGAGATAATTAAATTTAAAATCCTGCGATTCGGTGGCAGCATGCATTTTTACCGGCACATTAACTAAACCAAAGCTGATCGATCCCTTCCACAATGTATGCATTTCACATTCCTCCTGAAGATTAGTGTGAACAAAAATGCTTTTTTCATGCGAAAAAAGCACGCCATAGTTTTTGTTAAGCGCAATTAACGAGAAGAACCCTGGTCGCTCTAATGAGCAACCAGGGTTCTTCTTAATGTGCTATATTATAAGGGGCAGATCCGAATGTCATTCGAAATTTGACAAATTGCGGGAAGTACTGACCCCTATTCAAGGCCAATCATGACAGAACTGGCTTTAATAACAGCAACTGCATCGTTTCCTATTTCTAATCCCATTGATTCTGCTG
>CAYWSF010000248.1:0-3193 GCA_964460725.1 uncultured Desulfosporosinus sp. | reverse complement strand
CCGCAACTACACGGGGCTGTAGATTGAAAGGCTCGATAGGAGATACAATTAATCCTTTGTAGTCCTTGGCAACCATGGCTTGCAAGGTTTCCAGCTGAGATTTAGTGTCGTTTTCGGTAGGTGCTGCCATAACTTCTACGGTAACACCCAGTTCCTTAGCGGCCTTCTCATAAGATTCTTTGAGTGTAACCCAATAAGGATTGGCCAGCGTGATCACCAATACGCCGATCTTCTCACCTTGCTGAAGTGTAGGCATAGGCTGCAACTGATCCATCAATATTTTTTCATTTTCCGCCACCTTAGCATCAGCTTCTGGAACTGAAGCATTAGGGGCAGAGGCCGGGGGTTGCTTCTCGTTAGTCGTGTTGTTCCCACATCCCACTAAGGATAATAAAAAGACACCTAAAATAAATATTGCGATTAATCTTTTACTACGTTTCACTTACTTTAACCCTCCTTCGTCATCTTTCCGTGTCCCAGAGCATTCCTGAGCCGCAGCTCAGAAGTAATGATCGCCACCAGGATAATTAAACCGATGGTAAGCTGCTGATAATAGGATGGTATGTTTAAAATTGTTAAGCCATTACGCAACATCCCCAGCAACAAGCATGCCATCACTGTTCCGGTAATGCTTCCTCTCCCTCCCTTCATATCCGTACCACCCAGAACAACTGCAGCAATGGCATCTAATTCAAACATCCAACCCGCCAGTGGCTCAGCTGTGTTCAAGCGCGCGGTGACTACCAGTCCGCCTAGCGCTGCGGTAAATCCCGAAATAGTGTAGACAATAGTCTTATAGGTTTTGTAAGCTACACCGGAACGCTGCAGAGCCTCCTCATTTCCACCCAGAGCCAGGGTATAATAACCCAATTTGGTCCAATTGAGAACCAAGGCACCCAGCATAGCCAGGAATAAAGCCATCAGAATAGGTGGATTAACCGGGCCAATATGACCGCTCCCCCACCAGAGGAAGTGGTTTGGAAATCCGTAAATTGGGATTCCTTTTGTGATAATAAGGGCAATACCCCTGGTTACCGACATAGCAGCCAGGGTGACGATAAAGGGACTGAGATTCATTCTGGAAATAAGCAGTCCATTGAACAGACCTGCAGCAACTCCGGAGGCTAAACCCAAGAAAACAGATATTTCGACTGATAATCCGGCATGCATGGCTACAGCCATGCAAACCCCGCTCAGTGCCGTGATAGACCCTACAGATAAATCAATGCCGCTTGTACAGATGACAAAGGTCATTCCCACTGAGATTATGACCAGTAACGCACTCTGATCAAGTATGTTGCGCCAATTATCCCAAGTCATAAAGAACGAAGAGGCCTGACTCAAAAGAACCGCCATAATAACAAGAACCAAGCCAAGCAAAATTTGGGAAAACTGCTCGTTAAATGCTGATAACAAACGCTTAATTTTCTGCAATCCCTTTACACTCCAGTTTGAAGCCTGCCGACATGTGCAGCCCCCATAATGAGTTCCACAATCTGATTAGGTTGATATTCTTTAGTATCGCAAACAGCTGCTACCTGCCCTTGACGTAAAACGCATATGCGATCCGAAATTTCAAAGACGTGGTGAAGATTATGGCTAATAACCAAAACCGCCATTCCCTTCCGGGCTAATTCCTGCATTAGTCTAAGCACCTTGGCCGATTCCTGAACACCCATAGCCGCCGTAGGCTCGTCAAAGATAATGATATTGCCTCCCTGAATTATCGCTCTGGCTACGGCGACCCCTTGTCTTTGCCCACCAGATAAAAGACCCACCGGGGTTTTTAAGGAAGGGATACTGACCTGTAGGCTATCCAGGACCCGACGAGCCTCCTTTGCCATTTTGCCCCGATTGATCAGAAAGCCGGCCTTTACTATTTCACGACCCAGATATATATTACTCACTACATCCCGGCAGTCAACCAAGGCGAGATCCTGGTAGACTGTAGATATTCCCAGCCGGATGGCTTTGTTGGGCGACAGAGACTGATAGGACTGGCCTGCCACTTGTATGTAACCGGAATCGGCCTTTACCACACCTGCCAATGCCTTGATGAGGGTGCTTTTTCCGGCGCCGTTATCACCTACAATGGCTAATATTTCGCCTGAGTAAATGTCCAGACTGACATCCTGCAGGGCGATTATGTTTCCAAATGATTTGCTCAGGTGTGAAATCCTTACCACAGGATTATCTGATTTGGCCATAATTCACTCTTTCTAATATGATCGCAATGTGATCGAATAAATATATAAATACCCTAAGTAATGGATTATCCTGTGTTATAACGTAGTGATTATATCCCGGTCTGGCATTTTCGTCAATGCTCATACCCGATTCGAGCAATTAATTCCGGCAAGCTTGCGGAACAAAATGATAGTTATAGAATATACCAAGCATGAAGAGAGTTTTCACAAGTAAGCGCAGTCACTATTATAAAGCTATTAGGCATTTTGGAATGATAAAGGACCCGGCACCACACGGGGTAATCGGATCTCATTTGGACTATTTAGAACCGAATGTCATTCGACATATTTTGGGAAGCACCCGACCCCTTACCGAGAATACTCATTATTCACAGAATGCAAAAACCGCAAATCAAGAGAATTTATCTCCTGATTGACGGTCATTTACCAAGACTATATTTCTGACTCAATTATATTTCGGATGCTTCAATTCCAGACAAAGAAAAGGCACATACCCTATAAATGTTTGGGGAGACTTTTAATAATAGTCAACATCACAACCATTACCTTTAAGCAAATCAATTATTTTGCTAGCCTCCGAATTCAACTTATTACCACCCAAGGATAGATAATTCAAGCGAGTTAAACCTTTTAAGGCGCTGATATCAGTGATTTGATTATTTCTAATGCTTAATAATTCAAGTATTGTTAAATTTGATACTGGCTCGATATCTTTGATCAGGTTAT
Source organism: uncultured Desulfosporosinus sp. (assembly GCA_964460725.1). Taxonomy (GTDB): domain Bacteria; phylum Bacillota; class Desulfitobacteriia; order Desulfitobacteriales; family Desulfitobacteriaceae; genus Desulfosporosinus. Next base: position 260 of record CAYWSF010000248.1, on the reverse strand, counting down.
CGCTTAGCAGAAGAGCAACCAAATTGGTTAATCCGGACAATGGGGTTAGGTAACTGATTTGATTTTTGGACAACTCAATATTAGTCAAACCGGTCAACCCTGATAGCGGGCTAATATTATTAATCGTATTTACTGAAATAATAAGCGTATTCAGGTTAAGCATATTTGATAATACGCTGATATCAGTTATTTGATTGCATCTCAACCAAAGATCCTTAAGATTCCTCAATTCACCCAATGGGGTAATATCACGGATTTGA
>CAYWSF010000247.1:0-3201 GCA_964460725.1 uncultured Desulfosporosinus sp. | reverse complement strand
GAAAAGTCTTAGTGCACATTTCCGCTGCTAATCTTGCCATTTCTCCGTCTTCGGCACAAACTTCAGCCTTAACTCTTCTCAATTGGCCCTTTTGCTCGACAAAGTCGATCCAGCTTCTCAGATCATAAAAACTCATTCATTTTCCACCTTTCTCAATATAAAAATTTGAAATGGATAGATTTTCTGTTTAACTAAAGTACGTCTGGTACTTTATAAGAAATGAATAACCTTTCTTAATAAGTTGCTAAATGTAAATAATTCAATCATCCGGCGTGAGGATTTTGAACAAATCCTCATTCAGGCTTGAATCTTACCTCCCTTCCGCTTCAGTTAAGGCTATCTTAATTCTTTGTTGCCTACGCGTTCCCACTTTTAGCGTATTGTGTGATATAATATCCTTATTGCGAGAATCGCCGTCCTTAAAAGGGACCCAACAGATTAAGATACAAATATAAATATAATGCAAAATGATAGCCAAGGTATTTGAAATTGATTCGAAATTGATAGATGTTTCGGTCAATGGTCGTTTTTCGCACCTCAACAGACAGTATTTAAATGGTAATGGAAAGTTAACGCCGGGTAACAAAAAATTTAACCTTAATATATGGTGTAATTGCGCACCAATGTGGTGCGCAATTACACCATATATTAACATAACTTTTTTTGATGCATTTTGGAAACTAATGGGGGGGAGGAGAGGCGAGCGCTTAGGAGATAATAAAAGTGGCGCAATAATACACAAATTAGTGTATTATTGCACCACTTTTATTACTATACATTACAACCCTTATAAATGCATCCTTAATTAAATAAGAGTTGACTACAAGTGACTACAAAATAAGGCAATTTCATTTGGCGTTTAAAGGTTTAATTAACCTTCTTTATACAGTACTTGGCAACTTTGCGGACGATATTTGAGTGATCAATTTCTAAGGCTTCGGCAGCCTTCCTATAAGAAGGGTAATAATCTAAAGCCATATTAATCAGCTCTTTTTCCAAGATATCCCTTGCCTCTTGGATCGGTACAAGTCTATTCACGGTTATTGGGGAATTAAACTTTGGTTCATTGCTTGCTAACTGGAACTGAACATGCGAGGCTTCAATTATTTCGTCATCTGTAATGACCATTAATCTTTCCAGTATATTTTGCAGTTCCCGGACGTTGCCTGGCCAACTGTATGCTTTTAAAAGGGGTATAGCTTGGGGATCGAGACGCTTTGCAACCCTGTATTTCTCATTATAAAGTTGGATGAAGTGTATGCTTAGAGGCAGTATGTCTTCTTTACGTTCCCTTAAGGGCGGGACTTCAATGGGAAAAACGTTTAACCGATAATATAGGTCTTCCCGGAAGGAACCATCTTGTACACACTCCCAGAGGTTACGGTTGGTAGCAGTAATTATGCGGGTATTGATTTTTATGGGACTGGTGCTTCCGATATGGTAAATTTCCTGGTCCTGAAGAACACGCAAAAGCTTAACCTGCAAATTGAGTGGCAGATCGCCAATTTCATCAAGTAGTAGAGTTCCGTGGGTGGCAGCTTCGAAAATTCCCGATTTGCCTTTTCGGTTGGCTCCAGTAAAAGCACCTGGCTCATAGCCGAATAGTTCGGATTCCAAAAGGTTTTCCGGAATAGCCCCGCAGTTTATCTGGATCAAGCTTCCTGTGTCGGCACGGTTGCTTGTGTTATGTATCACTCGGGCAAATACTTCTTTTCCGACTCCGGTCTCACCTAGAAGCAACACGGCGACATCAGTCCGAGCAGCTCGCATCGCCAGATCGAACAGTTTCATCATACGAGGATTTTGAACAATGATATTGTCCTCTTTAAGACGTTTTAGAGTCAATGGGGGCAATTTAACGCTGGACTCTGAAAAATTTGATATCTTAGACATAACATCATTGACTTTAGCCGGTGTCTTGAGGTACTCATTAGTCCGGGTCCATTTAAGCGCAATTGCCAGATTAAGGATGCCGACTAGGATCTTATCTTTTATAACCGGAGCAAAACAGAGTTCATTAGCTATCAGGGTATCGATACTTTCGGACAAAGGTTGAGCCGGGTCCAATTGTACCGGGCTGGGTTTAGATAATTTAAAAACGCCCATATCGCTCTCCTATTCATTTGGGTTTACTTAATTTAAAAATACGATTATGAATGCCTAACATCTCTTTGAGTATACGAGACTTAGACCGGCTCATTGGGATTTCGCTCTGTTCATCGTCATCGACCATTATAGAGTATGTTCCGTTTAAAAAGGGAATGAGTCCCCGTATATGTCGAAGGTTTACTAAATAACAACGGCTGCAGCGGAAAAAAAGAATAGAGTTCAAACGTGATTCCAGCTCGCACAAGGCAAAATTGGTTGGGTAAGAGTTCTTTTGAGTTTTAATGTAGACCTTATCTTTGTCGGTATATATAAAGAAAATTTCATTTTGACGCAATAGAAGAATCCTTCCCTCATGTTCAACAGGTACGACATGCAAAGGTGGCTTAGGGGCAGGCGTAATCGCTTCGTTAGGGGCTGGATTATTCTTTGGCGCAGTTAAGCTGTCTTTTAATTGGCGAACTTTCTTCAATGCCTTTTCGAGCTGTTCAGCTGAAATGGGTTTAAGAAGAAAGTCTAAAGAATTCACAGCAAAAGCGAACGCGTATTCTTCACTTGCAGTGGTAAAGATAATCGTGGGTGAATCTAATTTTTCTCGTAATCTATGGGCTAGTTCATTCCCATTTAAGCCCGGCATAGCAATATCTAAAAAAATAACCGTGTAGTCCCGATCAGATATTAACTTAAGGGCTTCTGAGGCATTGGCAGCCTCGCCGACAACCTGAACATCCTCGAAGTGCTGGAGTAAATAGCTGAGTTCTTTGCGGGCGGGATACTCGTCATCGACCAGTAGGGCACGAAGTTTCAAGTTGCTCCCTCATTTCTTGGTAAATCCAGATATTCCTTGGGCAGGACACCTTCTCTTCATAACCGCACCTTAACATCCTTGGGATACTATTATTATTGCTCTCCTGAACTTAGGTTATGTGTGCTCTGCACAAGATTACATAACTTCAACATTTTGACAGTCTAACTAAGCTTGCCATATAATGGCGCAATTTGTCAAGTATAATAGTAGAAAAGGTGCTATTATCTAACTTTAAAGAACTTGTGAAATTTTGGTTTGTTTGGTTTGATTAATCAGTAATGGTATTG
>CAYWSF010000246.1:0-3202 GCA_964460725.1 uncultured Desulfosporosinus sp. | reverse complement strand
TGATGCAAGCGATTCGGGAGGACAAAGAACCGGCTATTTCGGGGGAAGAAGGGCGCAAAGCGCTGGAGATTATCTTAGCAATTTATAAATGCCAGGAAACGAAGGCACCAGTTGTTTTTCCGATGGAGGTCGAATAACATGAGCCATTTAATCGCCGCATCTGCAATAATACCGTCCGGTGTAACCATCGGGCCCTTTTGTGTGCTCGGTGAAAATGTGGTGCTCGGTGAAAATGTAGTTTTGGGAGTGGGGTGTGTCCTTGGTGAAGGATGCGAATTAGGTGCCGGAAGTGTGCTTGGGAATTATGTCAGTGTTGGAACCGGGACACACATCGGTGCCCGGACCCGGATTGGGGATCACACTATGATTTATCCGCTGGTTGAGCTTGGGGAGGACGGCTTTATCGGCAGTAACTCTTCGATCGGACGTTTGCCTAAGGCTGCGGCTACCAGCACGGTAAAGGCTCAAGCAGATTTGCCTCCTCTTCAGATGGGAAATAGGTTCACGGTCGGCTGTTCCGTCGTCCTTTATGCCGGGACTAGCTATGCCGAGGAGGCCTTTGTTGGCGACGGTGCCGTAGTAAGGGAAAGATGCACGATTGGACAGAATGTAGTCATAGGCAGTAGAGTAGTGGTGGAAAATGATACGAAAATTGGTGCATTTACGAAGATCCAGACAGGTTCGTACATCACAGCTTATATGGAGATCGAGGAGCGAGTATTTATTGCTCCGATGGTTACAACGACAAATGATAATTTTATGGGGCGGACCGAAAAACGTTTTAAACTTATTAAGGGCCCGACAATTCGAAGGGGAGCTCGGATCGGCGGGGGAGCGATCCTCCTGCCGGGCGTGAAAGTCGCTTCGGAGACCTTCGTTGCGGCCGGAGCTTTAATTACCAAAGACACTACGGAGAAACATGTTCTAAAAGGCCTGCCGGCAAAAGACTGCCGGGAAGTCCCCAAGGAGGAACTTCTACCTGAAAGGAAGAATTAGCTCATCCTGCGCCGGCTTGTGCTTGGCGTGCCTAATATATGAACAGCGATGAAAAGTGTGCGGCCATATACAGACGATAGAGGCGATGGAAAGGAAGATTTGAGATGCGTATCCCGCTGCTAGACCTTCAGGCGCAATACCTGACGATTAAAGAGGAAATTAATCAAGCTATCCAAAGCGTGTTGGATTCTTCAGTATATATTCTTGGTACGGAAGGGAAGGAATTAGAGAAGGAAATTGCTGCTTTTAGCGGTACGGAACATGCTGTAGCAGTAGCCAATGGTACCGAAGCTTTGGTGTTAACCCTTAAGGCCCTTGGTATAGGCCCGGGCGATGAAGTGATCACCACACCGTTTACGTTCTTTGCGACAGCAGAAACAATCGCTTTGGTTGGGGCAACGCCGGTGTTTGTTGATATTGATCCGATAACCCTAAACATGGATTTAACACAGCTGGCGGAAAAAATAACCGCCAAAACAAAAGCGATTATGCCGGTACATATTTTTGGTCAAATGGTAGATGTAGAAAAAATCATGGAAATTGCCGCACAGCATGATTTAAAAGTGATAGAAGATGCTGCACAAGCAATTGGGGCGGAGTATCGGGGCAAAAAAGCTGGTTCGATCGGGCATGCCGGGACCTTTAGCTTCTTCCCCACGAAAAATTTAGGGGCTTATGGGGATGCCGGAATGATTGTCACAAATGATCAGGAATTGGCTGCGCATCTGCGGATGCTTCGCTTTCATGGTTGTCAAACCAAATATTATCATGACGAAATAGGATATAATAGCCGCCTTGATGAACTCCAGGCTGCTATTTTAAGGGTTAAACTTCGTTATCTGAACGGTTGGAATGAAGCGCGCCGGGAAAAGGCCAAGTTTTACGATCAGCTTCTCGCTGATGTGGTTCAGGTACCGGGCCGTGATCCCCAAGCCTTGCCCGTCTATCACTTGTATGTTCTCCGCACAAAAGAACGCAGTGTTCTGATGGAACGTCTGAAGGCCGATGGAATAGCCAATGCAATCTATTATCCTCTGCCGCTCCATTTACAGAAGGCATTTCGCTCTCTTGGCTATAAGGCCGGAGATTTCCCCGTGGCCGAGACAGCCTGCGAACAAGCGCTTGCCATACCTTGTTACCCCGAATTGAGTTTTGAACAACAACGAGAGATAGCAGCTATAATTAAGGGTTAGGCTGTTAGGAGGAGAAAGATGGTTTGGAACTACGGAATTACCCGTTCAAACGAAAGTAAGTTGTTGCTCATTTGCGCAATAATATTATCGGCCTTGCTTTTGCCCTCGTTTGAAATTCACCCGAGTTTGCCGCGTGTCCGTTTGGATGAAATACTAATTTTCGGCATCTTTGCCGTCAATCTTTTTTACCGGTTAACACCCAGGTTTCGCTCCCAATCGGCATACAATTATGGGTTACCTGACGAAGGGATAAAAAGGGCTCAGTTGACGGTGACGAAGGTTTTCTTGCTGATACTGGCGTCTAACGTCATTTCTAACCTTTATGCCGTGCTTTTCCTGGATATATCCTTTGGTATTCGTGACGTTATGGAATGGGTCACAATTGCCAAATACTATTTGGTTATTACCTTGGCTCTTTCCCTGGATTTACAGGAATATGAGTTTAAGATCTTACAGACAGTATTTTTGGTTGGGTTCGGTATTATTCTCTTGCTTGCGTGGGGCCAGTATTTAAATATTGCCAACGTTAATGCTTGGTTAACGCCTTTTTTTGCCCAGGCGCACTTGGATAACCTGGTTAATGCCAACCCTCCGCGTATATTGGGCACTTTTGATAACCCTAATGTTATGGGTATAGCTTCTGTTATTATGATGATTCTGTTTGTGACCTGGTTTTATTTCCGGAGCAGTGAGCGTATAAAGACGGTGCTGCTTTTGATCGTAATTACGCTGTCTATAAAAATGATTTTTATGACCATTTCCCGAACAGCTCTCTTAGCAACAGCCACTGTCCTGGTCTTCTTAAGTCTTTGGGCAATGTTTAAATTTCACTTTAAAAAGGAGATTCTATTTAAGGTTGGGGTTTTGTTCATATTAACCATGCTCATATTTTTCACTTCACCACGCGGTTTTGTGATGCGCATAAACGAGGCGGTTAACTTCGATAAGAGCACATCTGCCCAAGGCCACATTTTACGGGCGGGTGATGCGATGGAATATATCAAACAATCGCC
>CAYWSF010000245.1:0-3261 GCA_964460725.1 uncultured Desulfosporosinus sp. | reverse complement strand
TGGTTTCCTGTAATCCCTTGAACTAACACTCTGGTATTTTCATTGATTATTATGGCCATTGTTAAACCCCCTTGGCATTAACTATTGAACATACTTCAGCAACTGCATCTTTAATATCTTTATGTGCCCCAATCCCATTGTCCTGTAAAATCTTCGTTCCGACATCTTCGTTGGTGCCCACTAAACGGATCACAAACGGTATTTTAATATCCATGTTTTTCTTTACCTGAACGAAGGCCGTAGCTACTTCATCACAACGGGTTATCCCGCCAAATATGTTAATCAACAGGGCTTTAGGGTTAGTTTCCAGTAGGATTTCCAAAGCGGCAGCCGTTGCTTCCATACTTGTTCCGCCACCGGCGTCCATAAAATTACGGGCACTTGAGCCAAAATGTTGGATCATGTCAAGGGTGGCCATTGTAATGCCGGCTCCATTAGCCATAACTCCTACTTCTCCGTCCAGTTCCACATAGGAGATGCCGATGTCGGCTGCTCTCTTTTCCAGGTCTGTCTTTTCTTGAACGATGGGAACATCTTCCTGATAACGGAAGAAAGCATCATCATCTATGGTCATCTTGCCGTCTGCAGCCATGACCTGTGCAGGTGTTACGACCAAGGGGTTAATTTCTACCAGTTCAGCATCGTACTTGCGGAAAATCTGAAAAAGTTTTTGAATGATGTCCGCAGCTTCTTTAGCTTCTTTCCCCGTTAAGCCAAGTTGACGAGCAATTTCGCGGGCAGCATAAGGCTGAAGTCCAATCGTGACATCGAGCAAACGCTTGATCAGTTTATCGTCCGGTACTTGCTCGATATCCATTCCCCCGGCCATGGAGGCCAGTAAAACCGGTTTTCTTCGAGCACCGTCAACGGCAATTGCCAAATAGAGTTCTTTTTGGACATCGATCTTTTCCTCGATTAAAATAGTATTAACTTTGAAACCTTTAATATCCATCCCGAACAACTCTTGCGCTTTTGCAACCGCATCTGCCGGTTCATCGGCAAACTTAATGCCGCCGGCTTTACCACGGCCACCGGAAAGGACTTGGGATTTAAGAGCTACGGACCCCGTATTTTTCACAAAATCAGCAACCCCGTCAACTCCTGTAAACACAGCCCCCCTTGGAACAGGAATTCCATTATTTCGGAAAATTTCTTTGGCCATATGTTCGTATAATTTCACCTGAGTAAGCTCCTTTCAATTATATTCTAACTGGTCTGTATACTGCAAATAATCGCACTGACAACTAACAGCATACCACCGTTGATGCAAAACCATAAACTGTATACTGTATATCAATAATTTTTTTTAAAAAACAGTTCTAATAAGGCGACTGTCACAGGAAAGCTTGTGTTGCAAGCAAATCTTGTTCTAGGAGAAATTACAAAAGAATAACCGTTGGCGCTAGTGTTTCAACAGCTTGTACACCTAAAACAGATGAGAAAATCTTTGTTTTTTTCGTAATTTCACTGAAGACATTAATAAGACATTAAGTAAGATTAATTTACACAATAACGCAAATAATTATGCTAATCAAAATGGGGCTTCCACAGATGTCCGGGTAGGTCGCTTATGAACTAATTTGAAAACTATCAATGAATCACCTCTTCGCATAATATTTTAACTACAACCCAACTACGTTTGAATATGCAATAACTATGCCAATCAAGTTTATTGTTTGTCTGCCAGCGCCCCGTACATATTCTAAATATTGCCTGCTCATTATTTTATTGTGAGCAAACCTTGATTTTCTTTGCAATAATGCTAATATATAATGCAAGAATGCTAAACGTTTTGCGTCTTCACGGTGCGCCAATTGTCATAATCACCACATAATGATAATGCTTGCGAAGCATTAATGCGTATTTTGCATTATTTTGCATTATTAATAAAGGACGGTGATATCCTTTGGAGTCTAATCTCTCGCCTGGGGTTTTAAGTATATTACAGTTAACTATCGATGCCCTGCCGGACGGTGTAATGATTTTAAATAAAGATGGTTTAATTTTATTAACCAATAATGTTCAGGATGCTTTCCTGCAATCGACCAAGGAAAACATTATCGGTAAGAATATGGATTACTTAGTTCAAAGGAATCTATGCAGTAACTCAATTATAGATTTAGTAATAAAAAGAAATAAGTCTGTTACCTTTATGACACAAGCCCCCTTCCAAACCTGTTTAATGGTTACCGGCACACCCGTAATTAAACAGAACGGTCAAGTTGCTTTTATTGTAGTTTTAAGTAAGGACTTGACAAAATTAAACGATCTTCAACACCATATTAACAATACTGAGGGTCAACCTAACCCTGCCAAACTCACGAAGCCTCGCACCGAACAAAATGAAGAAGTCGATATGATTGCCAACTCTAAGGAAATAAAGAAGGTGCTTGAGCTTACCAAACGGGTTGCTAAGGTTGATTCTACAGTCTTAATTTTGGGGGAATCCGGTGTCGGCAAGGAACTGTTTGCTCGCACTATCCATGAATACGGCCCGCGCAAGCTGGAGCCATTCATCAAGGTAAATTGCAGCGCTATTCCCGAAACGCTGATCGAATCTGAATTGTTTGGTTATGAACCCGGCACATTTACGGGCGGAAAAAAAGAAGGGAAACCGGGCTTATTTGAGATAGCTAACAACGGGGATCTCTTGTTGGATGAAATCGGCGAACTGCCGCTCTCTCTTCAGCCAAAACTACTGCGCGTGTTACAGGAACAGGAAGTAATCCGTCTGGGAGGAGCAAAAGCCCGTAAAATAGATGTAAGAATAATTGCAGCAACGAATCATGATCTCCGGGAACAAGTCAGAAGAAAGCGGTTCCGGGAAGACCTGTTTTTCCGACTAAACGTCATCCCCATACTTATTCCCCCCTTACGAGACCGCAGGGACGATATAATTCCTTTGATTTACCACTTTAAAGATTACTTTTGTGAAAAATACAAGCTGAAAAAAGATTTTTCCGGCAAGGTGCTTAATATCCTGCTTGATTACGAATGGTTAGGCAACGTTCGCGAACTGCAAAATGTAGTGGAACGATTATTAATAATTTCCAACAATGAGCTGATTCAACCACACGATATCCCAGCGGATCTTTTAGCCGGCACAACAAAACCAAAAAAACACATTTCTGTGAATGAAATCATCCCCATGAAAGATGCCGTTACAGAACTTGAAACGGAATTATTAGGAGCAGCTATGGATAGATACGGCAGTACTTTAAAAGTTGCCGAAGCCCTTGGTGTCCACCAAACAACCGTGAT
>CAYWSF010000244.1:0-3266 GCA_964460725.1 uncultured Desulfosporosinus sp. | reverse complement strand
TTTTCCGTGGTGCCTTGGATGTTCGTGCCACAAAAATTAATGAAGAAATGAAAATTGCTGCGGCTTATGCGATTGCGGGCTTAATAAAAGACGACGAGCTTAACCCGGATTATGTCATTCCGGCGGCATTTGATCCTCGCGTTGCATCGACGGTTTCGGCTGCAGTTGCTAAAGCGGCTAAGGACAGCGGAGTAGCACCGCGTTAGGGTTCTAAGAAAGTTTCCACTTTCTAATAGTTAGTTCGATTTTATATAGTAAGTTTTGCCCATGGACGTGTAGCGTGGAATTACTCGTACTATGAATTGTGGCTTAGAGATAGCAACTTATAAGTAAAGATTGGCAAGGTCTAAATATTTAGCATAGTGAAGGGGCGGGAGAGATGAAGGAAATAAACGTCGAAGAAATCAGTTCGGCGGTTGAAAAACTTTGTATCGATGCAAATTATGATTTGGGTTCCGATGTTGTAAACAGATTTCGCGAAGCCATAAAAAATGAGACTTCGGCTTTAGGCATAGATATGTTGGAACGTCTGATTGAAAATGCTGAAATTGCACATCAAGAAAGGGTTCCAATGTGTCAAGACTGTGGGATGGCAGTAATTTTTGCAAATATCGGTCAGGATCTGCATGTAGTTGGCGGTAATCTCACAAATGCCATAAATGAAGGGGTGCGCCGTGGTTATGAAAAAGGTTATTTGCGCAAATCCGTGGTGGAGGATCCCTTTGAGCGGGTTAACACAAAAGATAATACCCCGGCAATAATCCACTATGATATTGTTCCAGGGGATTCGCTGAATATAGTTATGGCACCGAAAGGGTTCGGCAGCGAAAACATGGGGGGCATTAAGATGTGTAAGCCTTCCGAGGGCCTGGATGGAGCAATGCAGTTTGTTGTAGATACTGTCGATAATGCCGGTTCAAATCCCTGTCCGCCAATCGTTGTTGGGGTAGGCGTAGGCGGTACGATGGAAAAAGCGACACAGCTTGCTAAAAAAGCCTTAACGCGTGACGTAGGACAACATAATCCGGACGAACGCCTGGCGAAGATTGAGGAAGAGTTATTAGAGCGTGTTAATAAGTTAGGCATTGGCCCGCAAGGGTTTGGCGGAGTAACGACTGCGCTGGCCGTCAACTTGGAAGTATTTCCAACCCATATAGCAGGGATGCCTGTGGCGGTAAATATTAACTGCCATGCAGCGCGTCATAAGGAAATCACGCTGCAAGGGAGGGAAATATAATGAGTAATATCCGCATTGAAACCCCTCTAACTAAAGAAAAAGTACAGAACCTAAAAGCGGGAGACAACGTCTTGATTAGTGGTGTAATTTACACAGGGAGAGATGCCGCTCATAAAAAGTTTGTTGAGGCCATGGATCAAGGAGGAGAGTTACCCTTTGATTTTAAGGATCAAATCATCTATTTTGTAGGACCGACACCGGCAAAAGAGGGACAAGTGATTGGTTCTGCCGGGCCTACGACAAGCGGACGCATGGATGCTTATTCCCCGAGATTGATTGCCAAAGGTCTGACGGGAATGATCGGTAAAGGGCTGCGTTCTCCTGAAGTGGTCGAAGCGATGAAGGAATACGGAGCTGTCTACTTCGCAGCGATTGGGGGAGCCGGTGCTCTGATCGCAAAACGTATCGAGTCAGCGGAAGTGATTGCTTATCCTGAACTTGGAGCAGAAGCTGTACGCCGCTTGGTCGTAAAGGATTTACCCGCTATCGTTGTTATAGACAGTAAAGGGAATAATCTTTATGAGACTGGAAAAGCGCAGTATAGAAAAGCTTAAATAAATTATTGAATTTAAGTAATAGGTAATAAACTGCAAGTTTTTCAACACAAAATTAGGAGTCAGCGATTACAGCCGATTCCTTCTTTTGTTTGATTGCAATACGTTATTAATCATCTGTAATTTACCGGTAGAAAAGTTCACTGCGCTGAAGCCTATTGAGCGTTAGCCCTTTGGAAAATTATCAAGTGAATTACTAAAAAGGGAAGGACAGGTGGAGAACGATGAAACATGAAATAATCGACCAATGGTTAGAAAAACTTTCACAGCATGATCGGCGTGCTATAGCTAAACTGATCTCTTGGGTTGAAGATAACATCGAACGTCCTAAAATAATGCGTGCCGTTCTAGCCCGCAGCGGGGAACACTTTGTAACCGGAATTACCGGACCACCGGGAGCAGGAAAAAGTTCGCTGGTTGAATCCATTACACATTTATACCGGCGTGAAGGTGAACGAGTGGGAATTGTTGCTATAGACCCGAGCAGTCCTTTGACAGGCGGAGCCATATTGGGCGATAGGATCAGAATGCAATCCCATGGCACAGATAAAGATGTCTTTGTCCGCAGCATGGGAGCAAGAGGTCATCTGGGCGGTGCAGCCAGTTCTACAGCAGATATCCTGCGGGTTTTGGAAGCAGGCGGGTTCACAACCTTACTTTTAGAGACAGTGGGAGTCGGTCAATCAGAAATTGAAATAATGCAGTTGGCCGATACGGTTGTAGTGGTGTTAAATCCTGGAACCGGGGATGGCATTCAAGCAATTAAAGCCGGAATAATGGAGATTGCGGATATTTTTGTAGTGAATAAGGCTGATCTGCCTGGTGCCGATCGCATGAAAAATGATATAGAAAACATGTTGAGTATGAGTGGATTGCCCCCGAACAGGCGGCCGCCGATTGTTTTGACAAGTACTATAGATAATCGAGGTATGGAAGACCTCAAAAAAGAAATCGCCTTACACCAAGAATTTTTAATGGAGAGCGGCCTCATAAAGGACAGACGCAAGGTACAGCTTAAACGTAAAACATTGCGTAATCTGCAAGACAAGTTAGAAAATGATTTTAATTTAAGATGGCCTGACCTCCCCGAGAGTTGGTTGGCGGAGGGGGAGCAAGATCCTTATCAATTAGCAGATAACGTTTGGAGTAGAATAATCGGGGATAAGAAGTAAAGGAAGATGCACAAATTCGAAAGGAATTTATAGCAATGCAAATCGGCCATAAGTATTAGCATTTTTGCAGTACACTTTAGCATTACTGCAAAGAAATTTATGACTTGATAATGCACAGTGATTGATTGGAAGAGTATAACAGTCGATGGAGTGCGATAGGCCGGTTGGCATGATTATTGCATATTTATATCTCAGTCTATGTTTTCATAAAGGCAAGAAAAGGTGAGAAAAAGGTGAGAAAATGGCAGGAATAATTGGATTTGGGGCATATGTGCCCGAATGGCGTATCTCGGCCAAAGAAAT
>CAYWSF010000243.1:0-3287 GCA_964460725.1 uncultured Desulfosporosinus sp. | reverse complement strand
ACAGGAAATGGACAATAAATATGATGATACAAGAATATCTGAAAACAAATAGCATTATTACTGACGGATCTTTTGGAACTTATTATGCCGAAAAATATCATACACAAGAAATACCAGAGCTCGCCAATATTATGCATCAAGAGCGTGTAGGCCAAATTCATGCAGAGTATCTCGCAGCGGGTGCCACAATGATACGAACGAATACATTTGCAGCAAATACTGCTATTTTACAAAAAGACCGGCGTGATGTGGAAACAAATATAAAAGCAGCAATTCAACTGGCACATGAGGCGGTAAAGCAGTATTCCGATCTAAACCCTAAAGTTTTTCTAAACCCTGAAGTTTTTATTGCCGGGGATATTGGGCCTATTCCATTAGGAAAAGAATTAAATTTTGAAGTCATAGAACAGGAATATTATCAAATTGCAAAAGTATTTGTAGAAAATGGAGTATCCATTTTAAATTTTGAAACTTTTCCGGATATAGAGCATATTTTGCCTGCCATTCAGAGAATTAAGGACGAGTATGAAACGTTTATCATGGTTTCCTTTTCTGTTGACCAATTTGGTTACAGCTCATCCGGCTTAGGGGCAAAACGCTTGATTGCAGATACAGCTAATTCAAAGAGTATAGATGCGGTCGGCTTGAACTGTGGTGTTGGCCCCGGACATATGCACAAGATAATAGAGCGGCTGGAACTTCCTGAGAATTTATACCTGATGGCTCTGCCCAATGCGGGGTATCCTACCTTATCCAGAAATCAACTGCAATTTGGTAATACTCCGTCTTATTTTGCAGAGAAGATGAAAGGTCTTACCATCCTCGGCATAGATATTGTCGGGGGGTGTTGCGGTACAAATCCCAGTTTCATAAAAGAAATGTCCAAAACGATAAATACTGCCCGAGAAAAAATTAAATTCCCTCAAAAAGAAAAGGAACAAAAGCAGAAAAAAATAATTCGCAAAGGTTTCCTTTATGATGAAAATGGAGAGAAAAAGAAAAAGAAATTTATTGCCGTAGAGTTAGTCCCTCCATTTAACGCAGATGATGAAAAGCTTTTAGATGCTTCACACATTTTAAAAAATGCAGACGTAGATGTGCTTACCTTTCCAGATTCACCTTCCGGAAGAACACGAGTGGATTCCGTGCTGATGGCCGCAAAAGTCCGGCGGGAAACAGGCCTGGAAGTCATGCCTCATATATGCTGCCGGGATAAAAACGCGCTGGCGATCATGTCTTTGCTGATGGGTTCTCATATTAATGATATTAACAATTTGTTGATTATAACGGGTGACCCATTGCCATCTGCAATGCGTCAAACCATAAAGGCTGTGTTTAATTTTGATTCCGTGGGACTGATGAAAATTGCAAAAGAAATGAATGAGGAAACTTTTACAGACAGACCGTTCAGCTATGGCGGAGCTATCAACCAGGGCCGCAAAAATATTGAGGCAGAAATCAGCCGGATCAAGAAAAAAATGGCGGCCGGTGCCGAATTTTTCTTGACGCAGCCTATCTTTTCCGAAGATGAGGCCAAGCGATTGCGTTATATTAAAGAGCAAACAAACGCGTCTGTTTTTTGCGGCATTATGCCTTTGGTAAGCCGAAGAAACGCTATATTCATGAAAAATGAAATTTCCGGCGTCAATGTAACTGAGGAGATAATTGAACGCTACCCCGAACATGGAACAAAGGAAGACGGGGAACAAGCAGGAGTCGCGTTGGCAAAAGAAATAATGACCATGGCAGAGGATTTTGCCGACGGCTATTATTTCTCGTTTCCTTTTAATCGTGTCTACCTGCTTGAGCAAATCATGAAACGATAAGGCTGTTGCAATCTCTGCCGTACTGTATCTATTGGACCATGCAACTAGTTTCAATTCAAAAGGTGATAGTGAAAATCTCTGCCCTTACAGTATCCATGAGACCCTGATGCCTCTCCTATCCGCATCAGGGTCGCTCCTTTAAAGCAACCTCCAGGAAATATGTATCCGGCTTCCCGGGATCAAAGCACTCATTAACCCACATGATCGTAACCAGGTCCGTATCGCCGATGTTCTCTATATTATGGGTGTAGCCTGGGGGTATATCCACTACATCCAATTCCTCGCCGCTTACATAATATTCTATAATCTCATCAGAGCCTACTTTGCGCAGGCTAATCACAGTGGGTAAAATTACATTTCACCGTACACAAAAAAAGATAGGCCGGTTCATAATACCACCATGAACCGGCCCATCTCTTAAATTTAGATGTTATTCCGCTTTAACTAAACCTTGCTTCCAGCATCTGCTGAAAAAGCTCCTTCGGAAAATTCTTTCCCGGACATTCCGTGGCAGCCCAAGGTACCTCCCGGTGCAGCTCAACATCGCCAATTCCCAGCTTAAAAGCTTCCAATAGCTGACCGACTTTATTCACCAGTCCAGCCAGTTGAGCGTCCGGTACTTTCGTCTCACTAAAATTTCCCACCAAACAGACTCCGATGCCGATAAAATTACGCCGGCCGATATTGCAATGTGCTCCCGGCCGATACAAAGGCCTGCCCGCTTCACAACGTCCATCCGGCAGAATCACGAAATGATAGCCAATATCACTCCAACCCTGATTTGTATGCCACTCCCGAATCATAGCCGCATTTACCGGCACCTTCCTGCCGTAACGCCGCACCTCTGTAGGACTTGCCGAGTGATGGATTACGATCTTTTGCCACTCCATTATAGTTATTCCCTCCTATTATACCTTTTTGTACTTTCTTATACCCTCAGGACAGCGACAGCCTTGGCCAGTTCTGTGATGCTCGCGGTAAGTTCATCCAGCTTCCCTTCGATTCTGACCAGTAAATAGGCACACACCACGATCGGAAAGCCAAAATTACCAACGAGCCTCAGCATCTCTTCCATTGCGATTCCCTCCCCTTTTATAACCTCTTTTAATAAGATTAATTAGCAGTAACTTAACTTAATTAACGGTAAATTCCGGTGCTTCCCTTCCTGCAATCCCCTTCCCGCTGCTCCCAATGATTTCCCTCCTGCGTTCCCCTTCCCCATGCTTTTCTCCTCGTTGATTCCCTTCCCGTGCCTCCAGGTATAGAAGCGGAAGACCTCAACCTTCCGACTCCCTACCTCCTACTTCTGACTTCCGACTTACGCCGGATCATAAAGGTCATTAGTACTCGTATCAATAATCTTAATATCACGTTTCGACACAAGCTCGCCGCCGGCGGTCAAGAAAATATTCTTGGTAATAACCGTATCCATAACGGCTTCGATCTGCACTGCAGTCAACT
>CAYWSF010000242.1:0-3307 GCA_964460725.1 uncultured Desulfosporosinus sp. | reverse complement strand
TGCCGCTTATTGTCCCCTCGAAGCCTTAGGTGGAATAACCCTGAAAGGGATCACTCCCTTGCCGCGGATGGGAAATCCAGTGCCGCGTCTAGCAGAAACGCCGGCTGGGCTACTGAATGCCGTCGGATTAGAAAATCCGGGACTGGCGGAATTTTTAAAATCCTATCTTCCCAAGGTTCGCAAAATGCCAACTGCGGTGATCGCGAATATTTCCGGGTTTTCCCTGGAAGATTATGAACAGATGGCCTGCGCATTGCAGGTGGATTCCGGGTTAGCCGCCCTGGAAGTGAATATTTCCTGCCCGAATGTTAAACATGGCGGCATGCATTTTGGCACCGACCCGCAAAGCGCTGAAGAGGTGACCGCGGCGGTAAAGGCAGCGACGGATCTGCCGGTTATTGCCAAGCTGTCACCGAATGTTACCGATATCGTGGAAATGGCCCGTGCCGTCCAGCGTGGAGGAGCGGATGCCCTCTCACTGATTAATACCCTCTTAGGGATGAAGATTGACATTGAGCAGCAGCGTCCCCTGTTAGCCAATACGTTTGGCGGGCTTTCCGGCCCGGCGATTCGGCCGGTTGCTGTCCGTATGGTGTGGCAAGTATATGAAGCGGTCGATTTACCAATCATTGGTATGGGCGGGATTACCACTTGGCAGGATGCGGTGGAATTTCTCTTAGCCGGTGCAACAGCAATTAGTATCGGCACGGGGAATTTTGTTAATCCGCAGGCGCCATTGGAAGTTCTGCAGGGAATAACTACATATTGTGAAAAACACGGAAAGGCTTCCGTGCGTGAATTAGTAGGCCTGGCCCATAAGTCTTAATTTTTGGGATAAGCAAGGGGATGGGCAACCCAAGGAATAGATCATAGCGCAGCAAAGTTGCAGACAATAAAATTACACCACCATTCCACGAGGCTACTGAAAAAGTCCTATTATGTCATCCTGAACGTAAGTGAAGGATCTTAAAGCTACTGAAATTACAAGATTCTTCGGCTATGCCTCAGAATGACAGGACACTTTTTCAGTGGCCTCCCATTCCGCAAAAGTTTGATTTTGTTTATTGGTTTTGAGGATAATTACATAATGAACCAAATTGAAATAGATTCAAGCAGTAAAATAAACAAAGCAGCGAAGAAACAGAGCAGCAAAAGACGGAGCATTTAGAAACGGTGCAGTTTGAAATGAAGCAGTTGAACGGACAGTTTAAAATAAAGCAGCTAGAAACGGAGGCATAAATAAATGGATGTGGGATTAAATAACAAAGTTATCGTGGCCCTTGATGTGCCTGGACGCGCGGAGGCTTTAACCCAGGCGAAGGCTCTGCAAGGGAGCGGTTGTTGGTTTAAAGTAGGACTGGAATTGTATGCATATACAGGCCCGGCGATGATCCAGGAGTTGAAAGAGATGGGATTTCCCATTTTCCTGGACTTAAAGCTTCATGACATTCCCACCACGGTGGAAAGAGCTATTCGGGGATTTGTTCAGCATGGGGCTGATATGATAAATGTGCATTGCAGCGGCGGGTATGAAATGATGGCCAGGGCGGCTGAAGCCGTGCGGGAAGCCGGAAGCAAGCTGGAAAGCGTTCCGAAAGTGATCGGGGTTACAGTTTTAACCAGTATGTCAGAAGATCAATTTAAACGAGAGATGGGTATACAACGGCCACTCACCGAGCAGGTATTGGAACTGGCCAAACTGGCCGAAAAGGCCGGCATGGACGGAGTTGTCGCTTCAGCAAAAGAGGCCCGGGAGTTAAGACGCATCACCTCATCGGATTTCATCATTGTTACACCGGGAATCCGCCCGGCCTGGAGTGAAACCAATGACCAGGCACGGGTCCTTACACCTCAGCAGGCCATAGAAGAAGGAAGTTCGTATCTGGTGGTTGGCAGGCCGATTACCCGGGCGGAAGATCCGCGTCAGGCCTTGGAACGACTGTGGGAACAGTAAAAAGGGCAGGAATTGGTTCTTGAAGAAAATGCTCTCATGACAATTTGTGCCTCAAGAAAGAAAAGCTTAAAAGTAATAGAGAGGAACGGTAATAGCGATGGAAAAATGCACTAATGCAAGTGAAACCTCACTTACACATGAAGAATACCTGGATATATTCAGAAAAAGTGAAGCTCTTCTGGAAGGACATTTCCTATTAACCTCAGGCAAACACAGTGCTCAATACATGCAGTGTGCTCAAGTACTCCAATACCCGGATCGGGCGGCCATTCTTGCTGAAGGACTTGCCCAGGCGTTTCGTGATCAGGAGATTCAGACAGTGATCGGACCGGCGATGGGCGGGATTATAGTGGCCCATGAAGTCGCTAAGGCCTTAGGAGTGCGCTCCCTCTTTACCGAACGGGAAAACGGGATTATGCGTTTGCGCCGAGGATTTACACTTTCCCCGTGCGAACGGGTGCTGGTTGTGGAGGATGTGATTACGACCGGCGGTTCGGTTCAGGAAGTGCTTGCTGTGGTCCGGGAATTCGGGGCCATTCCGGTAGGAGTCGGTATTCTTGTTGACCGAACAGGGGGAAAGGTTGATTTTGGAACTCCAATGGCCTCTATCGTTCAGCTCAACATTCAGGCATATGAAGCTAAGGAATGTCCGCTTTGCGCGCAAGGGATTCCGGTTGTCAAACCGGGGAGCCGGAAAGTTTAAAACTTGAAAAACACGCAATCAGCCACAATATATGAAAATGATGGAGAATTACATACAATGGCTAAAAAAAAGAAGCCGAATAATTATAATCCAGATAAGCCGGCTGAAATGCCCTTGGATATTGGTCGGGTCTTTGATCTAGCCCTGGCCTTCATTTTAGTGATGGCAATTTGTTTAAAGGGTAGTTACTTTCCTCAGAGTTATTTGCCGATTTTAGTTGTGACAGGTTTATGGCTGCTAGTTCGCTTGCCAACCCAACCAGCCTTATGGCGGGATCCGGTTTTAATTTTGCTGGCAATGATTCTCGTTTGCTACATCCTGGCGAATTTTTCTGCAGTGGGTAACCACTATAAAGCTATATTAGAGACTTTAAAAATAGCAACATGGCTTCTCTTTTTTCTAGCAGTACGTTTTAGTCAGGATATACTTATATTTTACAAAGGTATCGTAAATGGGTGCTTATTATTAGCTTTGTTCGGTCTGCTGGCGTACCTTGGTATTGTAGAATTTCCTCAGGCAGTCTTATGGTCTGGTCGAATCCCGCGCCTGCAATCTCTTTTACAGTATGCCAATGCAATGGCTCTGTTTATGGGTATCGCCTATTTCCTGTCTCTTTATCTTAGTCACCGGAGCACAAGTGTTAAGCTAAA
>CAYWSF010000241.1:0-3342 GCA_964460725.1 uncultured Desulfosporosinus sp. | reverse complement strand
CAAAAATATCAAGGGGAAATGACTACGGAGGAAGCAAAGCGTTTTATCGATGACTTGGTGGAATTCAAATCCCCCGTGCTGCTTTTTTCCGGCGGGGAGCCACTAATCCGTCCTGACTTTTTTGAACTTGCCGAGTATGCTGTCTCGCAAGGGCTTCGGGTAACATTGTCAACCAATGGCACGCTGATCACCCCGCAGGTAGCACGGCGGATTAAAGATATTGGCATTTCCTATGTTGGGATCTCACTGGATGGGCTCGAAGAGGTCAATGACCAGTTCCGCGGTCAAAAGGGCGCTTTCCAGGCAGCCATGCAAGGAATTCAAAACTGTGTCGCCGTTAAGCAACGCGTAGGACTTCGTTTTACTATTAACCGTCATAATTTCGAAGAACTGGATAAGATTTTTGATTTCATTGAAGCTGAGAATATCGATCGTGTTTGCTTTTACCATTTGGTTTATTCGGGACGGGGCAACCAAATGATCGGCCAGGATGTGACGCCGGAAGAATCTCGTCAAGCGATGGATACTATTATTCGCCGCACCCGGGATTTTGAGGCGCGCGGCTTACAAAAGGAAATTCTGACCGTTGATAATCATTGCGATGGGGTGTACATGTACATCCAAGCTTTACAAGAAGACCCGGCCAGAGCGGAGAA
The DNA here is from genome assembly GCA_964460725.1 of uncultured Desulfosporosinus sp. GTDB lineage: Bacteria > Bacillota > Desulfitobacteriia > Desulfitobacteriales > Desulfitobacteriaceae > Desulfosporosinus. Next base: position 2,686 of record CAYWSF010000241.1, on the reverse strand, counting down.
AATTAAAAGCCTGATTGGACTCAATGGAGGAAACCGCTCCGGTATAGCCTTTGGCGAGGTGGACCCCCTTGGAGATGTGCATCCAGATCAGTTTACACAGCACATCACGTTTGGCAACGTGCGGGAACGCAAAATCAGGGATATCTGGACTGATCTTTCCCATCCCATCCTGGCGGGGCTAAAAGACCGCAAGGCATTGCTCAAAGGGCGTTGTGCCGCTTGTCAATACCTGGACATGTGCAACGGAAATTTCCGAACACGCGCTGAGGCCGTCACAGGTGATTTCTGGGAGTCCGATCCGGCTTGCTATTTAACTGACCAAGAGATTGGTCTCCGGGTGAAAGGCTATGACAAGGCCTGATTATAATGCAATGCGGTATGAGCGGAGGTTTATATGATGGATATGAGGGATCTGAGAAGGCGTCCGCGCCGTTTAAGATCTAACGAAGCGATACGAAGCATGGTGCGGGAAAACCAGATCCGAATTGAGGATTTGATTTACCCCATGTTTGTCATGCCGGGAGAGAATAAGAAGGTGGCGATTTCCTCCATGCCAGGGGTTTACAATTATTCGCTCGATCAGTTTGTCCTGGCACTTCAGGAGGTCGTCAGGCTGGGGATCCCGGCGATATTATTGTTTGGCATTCCGGAGAGCAAAGATAGCGTAGGTTCCGGCGCTTACCATGAACATGGCATTGTTCAGGAAGCTGTTCGCTTGGCGAAAAAGAATTTCCCCCATCTATACGTCATTACCGACGTGTGCTTGTGCGAATATACGGATCATGGACATTGCGGGTTGGTGGAGGATGGACAAATCCTGAATGATCCATCCCTGAATCTGCTTGCTCTGACCGCCCTTTCTCAAGTACGTGCCGGGGCGGATATGGTAGCTCCTTCGGACATGATGGATGGACGGGTGGGAGTGATCCGGGAAATGCTGGACGGCGAAGGTTTTTCTCATATCCCGATCATGGCCTATTCAGCCAAGTTTGCCTCTGGATTTTATGGACCCTTCCGTGATGCTGCGGGATCGGCGCCACAGTTTGGTGATCGCCGGACGTATCAGATGGATCCGCCGAATGGCAACGAAGCGATGGTGGAAACAGCGCTGGATATTGAAGAAGGGGCGGATCTGATTATTGTTAAACCGGCCTTGGCTTATGGGGATATTATTTATCGCACCAAAAAGAGATTTGGTGTACCGGTAGCCGCATATAACGTCAGTGGTGAATATGCGATGGTGAAGGCGGCGGCAGCGAATGGATGGCTTGATGAGAAACGTATTGTCCTGGAAACCCTGGTAAGTATGAAACGAGCAGGAGCAGATTTGTTAATTACCTATCACGCCTTGGACGCGGCCGGTTGGCTAAAAGAGGAGGGACAAGCATGATTGTCTCATGGAATACAACCAATGCCTGCAATATGTTCTGTGATCATTGTTACCGCGATGCCGGATGCAAAGCCGAAGATGAACTCAGCACGAAAGAAGCGAAGACTTTAATGGCGCAAATTGCCAAGGCCGGCTTTAAGATTATGATTTTCAGCGGCGGAGAACCTCTGATGAGGAAAGATATAGTGGAGTTAGTGGCTTATGCAGCGGCCCTGGGATTGCGTCCGGTGTTTGGAACTAACGGCACTTTGATCACCCATGAGCTTGCCCGGCAACTCAAGGAGGCCGGTGCTATGGGTATGGGTATTTCCCTGGACTCGCTGGATAAGAAAAAACATGATGACTTTCGTAAATATCCGGGTGCTTGGGATGAGGCAGTGCGCGGCATGAAAATCTGTAAAGAAATCGGTCTGCCCTTCCAAATTCATACCACGATTATGGATTGGAATGCCCATGAAGTAGAAGCAATTACAGATTTTGCGGTTGAACTGGGCGCAGTGGCCCATCATTTCTTTTTCCTGGTTCCGACAGGCCGGGCAGTTTCAATTGAGGAAGAGTCTCTAAGAGCGGAAGCCTATGAGGAAATCCTCACGCGAATTATGAAGAAACAGCAAAATGTTGATATCGAGCTTAAGCCAACCTGCGCTCCTCAGTTTATGCGGATTGCCAAACAAATGGGCATAAATATGCGCTTTAGCCGCGGTTGTTTAGCAGGAACACACTATTGCATTATTGGACCAAAGGGTCAAGTTCAACCCTGTGCCTATCTGAATATCCCGTTAGGAGATGTACGGGAGACGCCGTTTGACGAGATTTGGCATAATCATGAAGTGTTTAAAACCTTACGTACCCTGGATTATAAAGACGGGTGCGGCTCCTGTGAATTTAAACGCCTGTGCGGCGGTTGCCGGGCACGCGCTGCCTATTATCATAAAGGGGATTACATGGCAGAAGAGCCATGGTGTTTATATCATGGCAGGAAGGGGATTTAGTATGGATTCAACCGATCGGGCACTGCTGAATACTATCCAAAGCCATTTCCCAATCGCAGTTCATCCCTATCGGGTCCTCGCTCTTGCTGTGGGAACGACAGAAGAAGATGTTTTTAAGCGGATTCAACGTCTCCAACGGGAAGGGATTATTCGCCGCATAGGGGGCATCTTTGATTCCCGGCGTTTGGGGTACTATAGTACTTTGTGTGCGGCCAAGGTTCCCGAAGAGCAGATTCCTGCTTTGGCCCAGCTATTAGAGAAAATACCCGGCGTGACACATAACTATCTTCGTAACCATGATTAT
>CAYWSF010000240.1:0-3357 GCA_964460725.1 uncultured Desulfosporosinus sp. | reverse complement strand
GTAATACCGGAGGCCCAATTCTACCTTGCATCCTGGCTGTCAATACCCGGTCAGCACCGATTAATAATCCGCCAATTATCGGAGCCAAAACAATAACTGATAATGCAATAATAATGTTGATCATAATATCGTCACCCCCAGGAGCACGATCATCATAACGATAGACAAGCCGTCAACCCTCCAGGCCCATTTATCTTCATTAAGAAAATCTGCAAAGTAATAGTTCGACAGACTTAAGCTGGTTGTTGTCTCACCGGTTGTAATATAATCGGTACAGCTAAGGCCGCCGCTGTTTTCACCGCACATATAAACCGGAACCTGTCTGATTTTGTTCGGTTTGTAAATAATGCGGACTGCTATAACGGTTACCAGCATCAGAATGAACAAAGGCCAAACCAGAAATACTCCTTCACTTCCGGCAACAATACTTCCCGCTGCTGCTTTTAAACCGGTTCTAACTGAACAGTTCAGGACAGCCGGAGATACGATTTTACTCACCAAGGGAACGATAAACATTCCAAGCAAAACAGTTCCAGCCGCCAGGCCTCCCATGGATACCGCATAATGAACCGGCATATGTTCACTTCTGCATATAGCTCCAGGTACTCCTTGCATCATTCGTCCCAGCCATTTCACCCAGAATATTGCAGTTACGGCACTGGCAATTACAATCAGCAGTGCCACAACCGGCAGTTTGGCTGCGGCTTCAATTCCAGCCCATTTCCCTACCAGCATGCCAAAAGGAGGCAGGAACATGCCGATAATACCAACCGTATATATGGCAGCTGTTTTCGGCATTTTATCTGCCAGGCCTTCCATATCTTCAATATTGAGACTACCAATTCTATGCTGTACAAACCCGGTGCAAAGGAATAATAATCCCTTGGATACGGCATGGAAAATAATTAGCACGATGGCTGCACTTATGGCGATCGGAGTGTTAATGCCGGCACAGGCAATGATCAGCCCTAAATTGGCAATCGTCGAATATGCCAAAACCCTTTTGGCATTCGTCTGACTGATTGCTAGAATCGAAGTAACCATAAAAGTAAAACCACCCAGCAGGGCAACCATATTACTCATGACTGTTCCGGCATAAAGCGGGGCCAGACGCAAAATCAAATATACGCCCGCCTTCACCATGGTGCTGGAGTGCAGAAGTGCTGACACTGGTGTTGGAGCTACCATTGCCCCCAGAAGCCAGTTTTGAAAAGGTATTTGGGCTGATTTTGTCATCCCGGCAAATACCATCAACCCGATTGCCAGTAATAATACCGAAGTAATCTGCGGACTGCCGGCTTTGTCAAGCAGGAATTGAATAGACAGGAAATCACCGGAACCATATTTCAGCAATAAAACCAACGCAGCAGCAAAAGCCGTTCCTCCCAGACTATTCATCCACAAAGCACGGCAGGCATTTCTTATGGCTTCCCCCGTCTGGTCATGTCCGATTAACTGAAATGAACAAAAAGTGGTTACTTCCCAAAAAAAGAACACCCAGTACAAACTATTGGAGAATATGATTCCGTTCATAGCCCCCAAAAATATGATTAGCCAAAACATAAATCTGGTCTGGCGCGTTTTTGTAACCGGGTGATGTTTTTCGTAATCAGCAATATACCTGACTCCATAGACACAGATTAATGAACCTACAATGTTAATAATAAAGCCCATGATTATGGCTAAATTGTCGACCACAAACGCCGGTTTAACCTCAATATGTCCTCCCCCCAGAACAAATTCAAAATATATCAGCAACGCGGCCTGAGCCAGAGCCAATATACTTATTAACAGGTGCCGATGCTTGATCCCCAGGAATAAAATAAAAGCCATCAAACAAAAATCCGCTACGGTTATGATAATATTCCACGATATACCCATTAATCCCGCAGGTTGATATGAAAATGGACTTATCAAAAACATAGCGATGGAGCATGCCGCCAGTAATATACAGGCAAGCCAGGTTGTAATATTTCGTATGAAGTACTTTTTTGCCAGCAGGCAACATAAGGCGGCCAAAACCGGAAGCCAAATACATACCGCTAACAAATATTTACCCGTAACCATCAAATCACCCCTCTCGCAATTGTTTTTTTTGATTCTGTTTTTTAAAAAAGGTTTTTCCTATCCCTCCTTAAAATTGTTCATTCTTCTCTCCGGCATTACGAAACGCAAAACATCGCTTGATTATTAAAGCAACAAGCATACCAACTTTTTAAATACTTTATGACAGTTCGAACAGTTTTCTTTTTTAAATTCCAAATTATAGCGGTTGACTGGCTTTTTCAAATGCATGTTATGTTTTTGTTTTGAAAGAACAATTATGATAAATACCATATTATGGTTCTCAATTATGGGACTTATTTGCAGACTTGCACAAGGTGTTTCAAGTTTGCAAATAGATTCTCGCTATTGGTATTTGATATGGAATTATAAACGTGTGTGTTGAGAATTTTAGTAAGATTTACATCACTCCTTTTCACATTTAACCGCCAGCCATACCCGACAGCTTCAGGTACATAATCGAGTCAATATTATCAGACGAAGGCACGGACGGATAGCGTCATTGGGATATTATTGGGATACCCTTTGGGATACTTTTTGGAATACTCTTTAAGATACTTTTGGGGATTTTTTTTAGCTGATAGTAAGCGCTTTATAACAGAAGGCCCTCTATAACAAGTTGTTTAGGCAGTTAAATAAAAAGCAGGAGTGACAGCTTAATGCCGTTTCTCCTGCTTTTATTTTTAGCAGCTCGATTTGCGTTTTGTATATCAGCCTTTACTGACTACTACCTGCAAATGATGCTCTGCTACTTGCTGTGCTGCTTTTTCAGATATGCGCCGACGAACAGACCGCAGCAGGTCTCAATCAGCCACGTAATACCGCAGCCCAGGACGAAAATGATCAGCAGATCCAGTTGATTCCAAGCCTTATCGATAGGGATAAGCTGGAAAGTCTGATAGTTTACTTTTCCCGACCACCACATTGTGGTGCTGGATGCAATAGACAGAGCAAAAGCCATATATGCTGCAGGTATCACGTTGAAAAAAGTATTTTTTAGCAAGGTACCATGTACGAACATGATCAAGAACATAATAATAAAGTATTCGACAAGGGCGAAGGGGATTTCTCCGAAATGCTTAAGGAATGGCGTGGTGATAACCGATATCCATCCCCAAATCAAACCTACGGAAAAGCTACACAGCAGATTGATAATGAATTTCCTTTTGCGTCTTTCATCGTCCAACATGTAGAATAAAGCGACGGGGACAAACAGCATCCAAAAAACGCCTACATATTTGTTAAACGGAACTAAATCAAATATAAGACCGCCCACAAAAATCGCTACGGCTG
>CAYWSF010000239.1:0-3360 GCA_964460725.1 uncultured Desulfosporosinus sp. | reverse complement strand
TAACTGATAGCCGACCAAACGATCAAAAACCCGGCGGGCTTGCTGGGCATCCACCCGATCCATATCGATCTGACGCGGCTGCTTGAGGGCGGCTTTTACAGCCGGTTTGGTAATTTCATTAAATTCAATGCGATTTTTCTCATCCTGTTCAAGGCTCAATAAATGAGAAAGATGCCAGGCAATCGCTTCCCCCTCACGATCCGGGTCCGAAGCTAATAACACTTTGTCTGCTTCTTTAGCTGCCGAACGCAAACCCTTAATTACATCGCCGCGCCCCCGAATGGAAATATATTTAGGCTCGAAGTCGTTTTCTATATTCACACCAAGTTGACTTTTAGGTAAGTCGCGCAAATGTCCCATTGAAGCTTTGACCGTATAACGACTACCCAAAAACTTGCTGATTGACTTAGCCTTAGCCGGAGACTCGACAATAACAAGCGTTTTAGACATGATTTCACCTCATAAATAAGCTTATCGAAACCTTATGCTCAAAGTTCGCATTAATACACAAGGTTCGAACTGAAAATTATATTCTTACCGCCACAAGATTTATACAATTTTATACTTTACTCTGCACTTATAATATCAAATTAGGCCACTTTGGTTACGTAGATCAGACTAGTCCCTATATAGACTAAGCCCTATATTAATATTTTTTTTATAGTATGTCCAGCACTTACAAGCTTTTCATCTTTACTTTTGCCCGAAAAAGATATTTTTTATGGTATGTCTAACACCGGCGTGCCAATACATAATGCTGCCCCGGTAATTGTATGATCTTGCCACTTAATTGCAATTCCAATAGGGCTAGTGAAATACTGCACACAGGGAGTGCCGAGTGAAGGGCAATTTGATCAATATGCATGGGCATGTCACTAAGCTGCTTCAGAATGGACTCCGTATCTGTTGCGTTAGAATGCTCACTTTTTTCCGGCAAGGGTTCCGGTTTCATGAAACCGGTGCTTATCTGCTTCGACCAAACCGGCACCTCATGGCAGATGTCATCGATTCCTTCTACGATTTTTGCTCCCTGACGCAGTAAATTATGAGTTCCCCTGCTCAGCGGACTAAAAATCGGGCCCGGTACAGCAAAAACTTCTCGCCCCTGTTCCAAAGCAAAGTCCACCGTGATTAAACTACCGCTTTTTTCAGCTGCCTCCACGACCAGCACTCCACGGGAACAGCCGCTGATCAGACGATTACGGGCGGGGAAATTAACCGCATTGGGTGGAGTGCCGGGCGTAAATTCACTAACTAATGCTCCTTTTGTTAAAATATCTGCAGCCAGACGCTGGTTTTCCGGTGGATATATCCTGTCCAGGCCACAGCCGAGAAAAGCCCAGGTTATACCCTTGCCTTCCAGTGCCCCCTGATGAGCTGCCGTATCAATCCCGCGGGCGAGACCGCTTGCAACGACAATTCCTTTAGCTGCTGCTTCGCGAGCTAAGGCCCGAGCCGCCGCTTTTCCATAAGCAGTCGCCCGGCGTGAACCAACGATCGCTAATGCCTCCGCATCTCCGTGCAGCTGCCCGCGATAATAAAGCAACGGGGGAGTATCCGCCAATTCGGTCAGCAAGCCAGGGTAATCAGGTTCATCCGGGATGATGATCCGGATCCCCTGTTTCTTTAAAGACTCCCCTACCGCCAGGGGGTTAATTTTATTTCTTTCCTTTAAAATTTCCCCAATCCATTTGCCTTGCTTTACAAATTGATGATATTCACTCTGAGGGGCCTCCCATGCTTTTACCGCATTGCCAAAGTATGCGATAAGCTGGCGCAAATGCCGGCTTCCAACACCTTTAATTGTGCGAAATGCCGCTCGAACCAGCTTTTCCTGTTCCATCCCCATGCGCTCCCCTCCTTTACCCTCTTTTTCTGGATAAAAGAACGCTTCTCCTGCTCAGAATATTGTCAAAAATCCACTTTTCGAACAAAATAATGTAGAAATAATGTAGGATTGTTCCGGGAGACTGTTGTTAAAGTAGTTTTTCCGAAAATTGATGTCCATATTTATAAGACTATATATATTGTGGGTTTCTAAGATTTCAAAATTGATTTTTGGTGTTTTGCATAAGATTCTTAGACAGCTATCAATTATTTCATGATATCTCAATTGTTGCTGATCAGATTATTTCCAAGAATATTAAAAAAGTAAAAAAGATAATAAAACTTAAGATTGCGAAAATTTCTTTTCTGGACACGATCATACAATAAGCAAAATTATTTGAATTTGTTTGTTCCACCAGTGTCTGGATCTCTTCAGTTTTATGCAAAGAATCCGCGATAAAAGAAACTAATATATTCGAAATCTCCTTAATTCTGGTCTGAAAACACATGTTTTTATCTTTGAAAATAATACGCGCCTGTTCGACTGCATTATTCTTGAAGCCACTCACGGACTCTTTCAGCTGAATAACTATACACATGATTATAGAAAGATATTTTGAGATCGGAACACCTAAACTATTCAAAGGTGAAAAAACTTTTTTTAGCATACCCAGCATTGAGTTAAGAGGGGTAGAGCAAATATACAAGCTGCCGATATACCATACAAAAAATATTTTCGCCATGCGCAATAACGTATCTTTAATAACTAAATCCGGGACATAAGCATTATTCGAAAAAAGATAACCGAAAAGCACTGACAAAGTAATACCAAAAAAATAGGGAAATAAAAATATTAGTCCATAAGATATCAAGTTTTTTAAGAAAAACTGAAAATTACTGCCTAACAAAAAGGTTGCTAATCCTAAATAGAGAAAAATAATTAACAAACTTAATTGATTTTGACAGACTATTGCCAGTATTGTAAGAATGAGCGCCATACCGGCTTTAAGTCCGGCATCTAATCCGGTCAGCAATGATTTTTCATTATTAACATCTGTTGGATAACTAAGCATTTTAATCACCTCTCAAAACCGGAGCGAATTTAAAGGATCTCTCTTTTCCGAATCTCCCGTACCGTTAATTCACTGATACTCCCGGTAATCAGACCGGTTACGATCGATGAAACCAAGAGAATGGGCAGATAATAAAAGACAATCGTCTCTTTCAGAATTAATGAAGCCACCATCACTTGGGCCGTGTTATGCGTGATCGCCCCGATAATGCTAATTCCTTTGATACTAAATACATTGGGCAATTTTTTAAACACCAACCACATCATCAAGGCACTCAAAAGTCCGCCGGACAGGCTAAAAGCCAGCATCATCAACCCTTTGCTTAACACAGCCACAACCAGGCATCTCAGCAGCACAATCATCAGGACAGCTTTAAGATCCAAAAAAGCAATCGCAATAATGGTGATAATATTTGCCAGTCCCAGCTTGACTCCAGGTAAGGGGATCGGTACCGGAATAA
>CAYWSF010000238.1:0-3371 GCA_964460725.1 uncultured Desulfosporosinus sp. | reverse complement strand
AGGAAGACCAAACATCAAATCCAGGCTAATATTATCAAATCCTGCCGTTCGCAAAGCACGGATCGCTTCGCGAGCTTCTTGGGCAATATGTATACGCCCCACAGAACTTAACAATTTGTCATTGAAAGACTGTACTCCGAGCGAGAAACGGTTGGTTCCAAAGTGTCGTAAACCCTTTAACTTAGCGGCCGTGATAGTTCCGGGATTCCCTTCAACTGTGTATTCCATCTCCGGTTGAAAACGAAAATTACGTTCAATCATTTCCATTAAGCATACCAGTTCTCTATCCCCTAAGGCAGTGGGTGTCCCGCCTCCTATAAAAACAGAAGATATCCCTTGAGGGGCATCTTCTTTGCGTTTCTCTATTTCAATTGCTAATCCCTCTAAATACAAAGATATTAGACTCTTGGGAGAATGAACAAGCGAATGCGAATAAAACGCACAGTAATCGCATTTTTGAACACAAAACGGCACGTGTACGTACAAGGAAGGCATACTCATTCACCCCTCTCCCCTATTTATTCTTGTAATCTCTAATCCTTAATTTTCAAAACCGCCATAAAAGCATCCTGCGGTATTGCCACGTTGCCCACTTGCTTCATCCTCTTTTTCCCCATTTTTTGCTTCTCAAGCAGTTTGCGTTTACGAGAAATATCTCCCCCATAACATTTGGACAAAACATCTTTTCGCAGGGCACTCACCGTCTCACGGGCAACAACTTTATTCCCAATCACCGCTTGGATCGGCACTTCGAACATTTGCCTGGGAATAAGCCCACGCAGCTTTTCCACAAGTTTCCTGCCGCGTTTTTGAGCCTTCGCTCGATCAGCAATGAAGGAAAGTGCATCCACCAGTTCCCCATTCAAGAGGATATCAATTTTTACTAAATCTGCTTCTTTGTAGCCGGCAAGCTCATAGTCCAGAGAGGCATACCCTTTGGTTCGTGATTTTAATTCATCAAAATAGTCAAATACTATTTCACTTAGCGGCAGTTCATAGGTCAGTCTCACCCGGCTCTTGGACACATAGTCCATAGCGTAATACGTGCCGCGCTTTTCTTGATTAAGTTCCATGATCGGACCAACGAACTCCGCCGGAACTAAAATCGTCGCATTCACAATTGGTTCTTCAATACTGACAATCGAATCGGCAGGCGGAAGGTTTGACGGATTATCAATGCTTAAAACCTCCTCTTTTACGGTGTTAACTCTATAGACTACGCTTGGTGCGGTAGTAATCATGTTAATGTCATATTCCCGCTCCAAACGCTCCTGAATAATATCCATGTGGAGTAAACCGAGAAACCCGCACCGAAAGCCAAAACCCAGAGCGACCGAGGTTTCCGGTTCATAAACTAAACTTGCATCGTTAAGATGGAGTTTTTCCAGGGAATCACGCAAGCGATTGTAATCGCTGGTTTCAGACGGGTAGAGTCCACAAAAAACCATAGGAGTAGACTTCCTGTACCCTGGAAGCGGCTTAAGGGCACAATTTTCGGCATCCGTAATTGTGTCACCGACCTGCGTATCGCCGACGTTCTTGATGCTGGCGGCAATAAATCCGACCTCCCCGGCTTTAAGTTCCTCAACTAAACGCATCGCCGGGACAAATACACCTACTTCAATCACCTCAAAAATTTTTCCGGTAGACATCATTTTGATCTTCGTACCTTTGGCTACCCGTCCCTCTACAACCCGAACGTAGGAAATAGCACCTTTATAGGCATCAAATTTAGAATCGAAAATCAGAGCCTGTAGGGGGGCTTGATCATCTCCCTGCGGAGGTGGAACAATTTTAATAATTCTTTCCAGAATCTCTTCTATCCCAATGCCTGTCTTTGCTGAAGTGAGGATGGCATCACCGGCATCCAACCCAATCACTTCTTCTATTTCTTCCTTAACCCGCTCAGGATCTGCACTGGGCAGATCAATTTTATTAATAACAGGAATAATCTCGAGATTATTTTCTAAAGCAAGGTATACATTGGCTAAAGTTTGGGCCTCAATTCCCTGGACCGCATCGACAACTAACAAAGCGCCTTCACAAGCCGCCAAACTGCGGGACACCTCATACGTAAAGTCCACATGACCCGGGGTATCAATAAGATTCAGTTCATAAACCTCTCCGTCTTTAGCCTGATAACTTAACTGCACAGTCTGCAACTTAATGGTAATACCACGCTCACGCTCCAAATCCATGGTATCAAGAACCTGACTTTCCATTTCACGTTGACTCAAAGCACCCGTATACTCTATCAGTCGGTCAGCCAAGGTTGATTTACCATGATCGATATGTGCAATAATTGAAAAATTTCGAATATATTGTGAAGCCTGTGCCAAGGTTTTGCCCTCATTTCTTGCGATATTCTGAATTTAAACTGTTTAACTAGCAAAATGGACATTCTAATTGATAATTATATCAGACTGTATATTATTTGCGCAAGAATGGGAAATCCGTAACAACCATGGCCACTCCACTCGCTCCTTTTTTAAATACTTGAATAATATTTTAATTATTGGCCAATGATAGTTAGGTAAGTTCAAATTTAAGATCAATTTAATGAGGAGGCAATTAAATGAAACAGTTAGCTATGCATGAAACCCTGGACCTTCATGAAATTCTTTCCTTTAAGAATGTCTGCGTGAATAAGGCGGCATCAATGCAAGGAATGGTTTCCTGCCCACAACTTAAGTCCTTTCTTAGTCAAGACGTCCAAAACGGCCAACAAATGATCAGAGAACTTCAAGGTTTATTATCTCATCAAATAAGGCATTAGTAAAATAAGACATTAGTAAGGAGGATTTTGAATATGCAAACTTCCACAGGAATGAACCAATTATCTGAACAAATTATAGCTGCTGATTTTCTCAACGGCATTAAGAGCGGTATTAAAAGTATGGCTTCCGCCCTTACAGAAGCAACTACACCGGAAGTAAGACAAGTTTTGCGCAACCAACTTAATGAGTCTTTGAATGTTCATGAGCAGTTTACAAACTACATGCAAAGCAGAAACTGGTATGATGCCTATAATATTGATCACCAAATTCAAATGGATTTACAAGCTGCTCAAAACACTCTAAACTTATAAAGTATAATGCGTGCTTAACTAGGTGCGCTATATAAAAAGTCCATTCTAGAAGACGGTGCTTCTAAGTTCTAAGGTGTTTATTTTCCTTGAAAAAAATGGCATAGTCGGTAGATTTACCGGCTATGCCGTTTTTTCTAGAGTTTTCGAGCAATAAGTTGCCTGTGACCATAGCTTAGCTTTATTTGGCTAAATCAAGGTCCGTTTTTAAAGACTTAAGGTTTGTGGGCTCTTCCTCATCATACAATTTAATACAAATAAATAGTAATAACATAATGACTATTGC
>CAYWSF010000237.1:0-3387 GCA_964460725.1 uncultured Desulfosporosinus sp. | reverse complement strand
CGGCAATCATCGTATCCTCATCATGCTCTACTACAATCAAGGTATTACCCAGGTCGCGCAAACTTTTAAGGGTTGAAAGCAGACGGGCATTATCCCGTTGGTGGAGACCAATGCTTGGCTCATCCAAAACATAAAGCACACCTGTCAGACTTGAGCCAATTTGCGTCGCCAGCCGGATTCGCTGTGCCTCACCACCGGCAAGCGTGCCTGCTGCCCGACCCAGCGTCAGGTAATCCAAGCCGACATTTATCAAAAATCCCAGTCGATCCTTAATTTCCTTGAGGATCTGACGGGCAATGGTTTGTTCTTTTGGTGTAAGAGTTAGGTTATTCAGAAAACTCCAGACTTCGGTAATTGTCAAATGAGTCAAATCATCAATGGAACTCCCGCCCACCTTTACCGCGAGTGCTTCCGGTTTCAAACGTTTCCCTTGACACTTTGGGCAGGAGTGTTCACTCATATACCCTTCTAATTCAGAACGGACATAATCTGAAGTTGACTCCCGGTAGCGGCGTTCGAAAAGGGGAATCAAGCCTTCGAAGTTAGCGCGATAAGTCTTTAATTCATTAAATATATTTTGATATTGAAAAACAACCGGTGACTTCGTTCCATAAAGCAGCCCCTCCCATTGGCTCTCATTAAGAACATGCAAAGGAGTATTCATGTCGAAGCCCAGGTTATTGGCCACAGCTTCCATCAATTTTGCATAATAACCTGACTTTGATTTTGCCCACGGTGCGATCGCTCCCGTTGCAAAAGACAGGGAATGATCCGGGAGAATCAGGTCAACATCGACAACCAGATTTGCCCCCAGTCCGGTACATGCCGGACAAGCGCCAAAAGGGCTATTAAAGGAAAAAAGACGCGGCGATATTTCCTCCAGCGCAATACCGCAGTCCGGACAAGCAAAATTTTCGCTAAAAAGCAACTGCTCACCGTCAATGATGTCCACTATCACATTACCTTCGCCAAGTTTCAGCGCTGTTTCCAGAGATTCCGCCAACCGTTCGGTGCTTTCCGGTTTTAGGGCAATACGGTCTATTACAACTTCAATGGAGTGTTTTTTAGTCTTTGCCAGTTCGATCTCTTCGCTCAGATCCCTGATCTCCCCGTCAACACGCACGCGCACAAACCCGGCCTTGCGTACTGTCTCAAAGACCCTTTGATGCTCGCCCTTTTTCCCCTTCACCAGCGGTGCCAATACCTGCAGTCGTGTGCGTTCCGGTAAAGCCATCACCTGGTCAACCATTTGCTGGACGGTTTGCCGGGAAATCCGAAGTCCACACTGCGGACAGTGCGGATGCCCAATGCGGGCAAACAGTAAGCGAAGGTAATCATAAACCTCCGTCGCTGTCCCTACCGTAGAGCGCGGATTGCGATTGGTCGTCTTCTGATCAATGGAAATAGTCGGGGAAAGCCCATCGATGGAATCTACATCCGGTTTATCCATTTGTCCTAAAAATTGCCGTGCATAGGCCGAAAGGGATTCCACATAACGCCTCTGCCCTTCGGCAAAGATGGTATCAAAGGCCAGTGAAGATTTTCCCGAGCCGGATAATCCGGTAATAACTACCAGCTTGTTGCGTGGAATATCAACATCGATGTTTTTTAAATTATGAGCACGTGCTCCACGCACGCGCAAGTAGTCCTGGAGCATAATTAAATTGGCCTCCTAATAAAAGTAGGTTTTGCTCACAAACTTACAATTTATTCTTTCTGTTTATTTTTTCGCTTATTTTTTCTTGCGTGCTTTGGTTGCTTATAGCGCATACCGGTTCTCTGTTGAGCAGTCATTTTATATTTATTATCTTTTCCCGTTAACTCTATTATAGTATCCCTTATTTCAGCGGCCCGTTCAAAGTCCAGGTCTCGCGCAGCAAGGTGCATTTCTTTTTCAAGGTTCTTAATCAGGCTTGTAAGTTCCTCACACGACAGTTTGGTTTCATAAGCCTTTTTCAGCTCGGCAACATGAGTCGCTTCCGGCACATTATGAATCTGCTTGTGGATGGTTTGCGGGATAATCCCCATTTTTTCGTTATGGGCCATTTGTTTTGTTCGCCGTCGATTCGTTTCATCCAAAGCGAGCTGCATTGATTTGGTGATTTTATCTCCATACATGATCACCTTACCTTGCGCATGACGAGCGGCCCGTCCGATGGTCTGAATGAGGGAGCGATCCGAGCGGAGAAATCCTTCTTTATCGGCGTCGAGAATCGCCACCAGGGAAACTTCCGGTAAATCCAGGCCCTCCCGTAAAAGGTTAATTCCCACCACCACATTAATAACGCCCAAGCGCAGCTCCCGCAGGATTTCTACCCGGTCCAGGGTCTTAATATCCGAGTGCAGATACTTTACCTTGATATCCAGATTTTTTAAATAATCGGTGAGATCCTCAGCCATCTTCTTGGTTAAGGTAGTTACCAGAACCCGTTCCTCATTGGCAATGCGCGCTTTAATTTCACCAAGCAGATGATCAACCTGACCTTCCGTTTGATGAACGATCACCTCCGGATCCAACAACCCTGTGGGCCGAATTATTTGCTCCACAACAGTCGGACAGTGCGCCAATTCATATGGTCCCGGTGTTGCACTAACATAAACGCTTTGGGTAATCTTTCGTTCAAACTCGGCAAAAGTGAGCGGGCGATTATCTAAAGCAGAAGGCAAGCGAAAACCATAGTTTATCAAGGTAGTTTTGCGGGAACGGTCTCCTTCATACATCCCTCTGACCTGGGGCAAAGAAACATGGGATTCATCCACAAAAAGGAGAAAATCTTCCGTAAAATAATCGAGTAAGGTATAGGGGGGCTCCCCTGCTTCACGAAATGTTAAATGGCGCGAATAATTTTCAATGCCATTACAAAAACCCATTTCGCGCAGCATTTCCAAATCATAACGCGTACGCTGTTCAAGCCGCTGTGCTTCCAGGAGTTTATTCTCTGCTTTAAAAAGATCCAGGCGTTCAGCCAACTCTATTTCAATATTTTCTGCTGCCTGCATGAGCTTTTCCTGAGCAGTTACGTAGTGGGAATTCGGGAAAATCGAAATATGGCGGCGTTCTCCCAGGATCTCGCCCGTTAAATAGTTAATCTCATAAATGTGTTCAATTTCATCCCCAAACATCTCCACTCTAATTACCCGCTCATTTGATCCCGCCGGGTAAATCTCGATAATCTCTCCACGCGCCCGAAACGTACCACGCACAAACGCCATATCATTGCGGTCATATTGGATGGCAATCAGCTTGCGCAAAATATCATTGCGCTCCATAATTTGTCCCTGCCGCAATGAAAGGACAAGATCACGGTAATCCTCCGGTGAACCTAAACCGTAAATACAGGAAACACTGGCTACCACAATAACATCACGCCGCTCAAGAAGAGCCGC
>CAYWSF010000236.1:2383-3404 GCA_964460725.1 uncultured Desulfosporosinus sp. | reverse complement strand
TTAATCGGCTGGTGATGGCGCCTTTGGTTCTTTTGTGAATCTCACTTATGTCTTTTACAGACAAACCGCTCTTGAAGTCTTCTGTAAGCTGTGAATCCTCTTCGGACGTCCAGGGATTATAGGCCTGATGCAGACCGCTGTTAATCACTCGTTCCCGATAACTGGGCTCACCCTCCGTTTGAGCAGGTCCATCTGCAGCTGCTTCTGTAGCTCCTTCTTCAGTAGATTCTGTTTTTTGAACATCCGGATGCTGGCCCAGATATGCTTTTATCAGTCCCGTAAATTTATCACCATACTTCGCCATTTTTGCATTACCAACACCCGAAACATTAAGGAATTCCGCGTTCGTCTGTGGCAGCTTTTTGCACTTATCCCTAAGCGCCGCATCGGCAAAAATAATATAAAGCAGGTACGTGTGCTTCAGCGGCAAGCTGATTTCGCAGTTCCTTAAGAGCTTTAAACAAACCGAGATCCACATTAGAATTAGCAAACGCAGACTCTTCTTTTGGCTTATCAGGTGTGATCTGTTTTGGCAGTTTCATGAAAACCGGCTTTCTATCCTGAATGATCTCGCCCGAGCGTTCCGTCAGCTGGATAACCGGATATTCGTCGTTGGTTAGTAAAAGATGTTCATTTAGTATGAGGAAATCCATAATATCGCGAACCCTGTGCTGCGGTATATCAGACATAATCCCATATGTAGAAAGTTCATCCAGCTTTAAACGTTTGATTTTTTCATTCTTGCTGCCGCGCAGAATATCGATAATCATCGTTTTACCATAGCTCCTGCGCTGCTGAGCAATACGATATGCACAGGAGATAATTTTCTGGGCTTCAATTGTGATATCTACCGTTTCGAAATTAGTGTTGCAGTTAGAGCAGTTGCCACAGAAATTTGGCGCACCCTCTCCGAAGTATTTCAATATGTATTCACGCAGACAATCGTTGGTCGTACAGTAAAAGGTCATCTCCTTGAGACGCTCATGATCCTTTTCTTTGACTACGTGACGCATTTCTTCAC
>CAYWSF010000236.1:0-2373 GCA_964460725.1 uncultured Desulfosporosinus sp. | reverse complement strand
GGTTATCGTTGGATTTTTCAATCAGAAATTGATTCATTCTCACGTCTTGTCCGCTATAAAGTAAAATACAATCTGCCGGCTCTCCGTCCCGTCCGGCTCTGCCTGCCTCCTGATAATAGCTTTCCAGATTTTTCGGCATATTATAGTGGACGACAAAGGACACGTTGGATTTATCGATACCCATGCCAAAAGCATTGGTGGCAACCATAATCGGTTTGCGATCGTAGAGAAAATCATCTTGATTGGTATTGCGTTCCATATCACTTAATCCAGCGTGATAACGTGTCGCTTGGAAAGCATGCTCATTCAACGTATCGCAGATTTCCTCCACAGTTTTTCGCGTTAAACAGTAAATAATGCCGCTTTTGTCTCGGTTTCTTTGCAGTATATCCAGCAGCATCTTGAATTTATTTTTAGACTTTTGCACTTCAAAATACAAATTGTCCCTGTTAAAGCCTGTGGTTAATACAAACGGATCATTCAGCTGCAAAATAAAGGCGATATCCTCCCGCACTTCCTTTGTTGCCGTAGCTGTGAAAGCACTCACAATTGGGCGGTAAGACAGCCTTTCGATGAACTCAATGATTTTTAGATAGCTCGGGCGAAAGTCCTGTCCCCATTGAGAAACGCAGTGAGCCTCATCAACCGTAACCATTGAAATTTCCGTCTCTTCCGCAAAACTGATAAACTTATCTGTTAGAAGCCTTTCCGGGGCAACATAGATGATTTTATACTGACCATCCAAAGCCCGTCGGAACACCTCCGCATACTGACTGGCTGTAAGGGTACTGTTAATGTATGCTGCATTTACCCCTGACTGCACAAGAGCGTTAACCTGATCCTTCATCAAGGAAATCAGCGGCGAAATCACCAGCGTTATTCCCTCAAGCAGCAGCGCAGGAACCTGATAGCAAATAGACTTACCTGCACCTGTCGGCATTATACCTAACACGTCTCTATGAGCTAAGATTACGTCTATGATTTCAGACTGTCCTTCGCGAAACTGGGTGTGTCCATAATATTTTTTCAAAATTGTTAACTTATCCATCATTTTAACTTTACTCCAATTTGCATATCCAATAATTCCATAGAAAAACAACATTGCCTGGCGTCTTAACCAAGTGTTGCACCCTTCAGAGACTGCCATGAGCACCGAAAAAATATTGGAACTGTACTTAGTGAAATTGCAATTCCTAAGATTATTCTTTATACATAAATACATCCCCTAAACGAGCAAACCGGTTGATGTCTTTGACTTCTCCAATATAACCCTTTAACTCATACTGAAGTATATTTAAGTCTACCTTATCACTATTAAAAACACCAGCGGGTATATAAGCATTCAAAATTACCTCATCCCCGGAGCGAATGTCAACTTTATTCCCCTCTGCTTCAATTTTAGCAGAATTTAACGAATTGATATTTTTCCCAGTTCTCAACGGATAGCTAATATAAACGTTATTTTGTTTAATTAAATAAGAGCTATCATTGGTCAATCTAATGGAATAAGCTATTCCTTCTGGTAATTCAGATTTTGTCACAACCTCCAGCTTAATCTTATCCAACTCTTCAGAAAGACTAGTTACTTTCGTACTAGAACAACTTGTGGAAATCAAAGCAATACA
The DNA here is from genome assembly GCA_964460725.1 of uncultured Desulfosporosinus sp. Classification (GTDB taxonomy): domain Bacteria; phylum Bacillota; class Desulfitobacteriia; order Desulfitobacteriales; family Desulfitobacteriaceae; genus Desulfosporosinus. Next base: position 748 of record CAYWSF010000236.1, on the reverse strand, counting down.
AATGCCTACCAAGATTATAAGATAGGATATTCTTTTATTTGCCATAAATCCTCCTATATCATTGAGATAGCCACGTTTTCAAGCACACCTGTCCCGATGTTCTTTCTAGATCAGTCCTCTTTCCGCACAACTGACATACTTCTCTCCGGCAGCAATAATGTGGTCAAGTACGGTAATGGAGATCTGTTCTAAAGCGGATTGAATCCTTTTCGTCACATCAATATCTTGTGGGGAAGGATTAGCACTCCCTCCCGGGTGATTATGTGCCAGAATGACACTGTGGGCTTTATGCCTTAAGGCCGTTTCCACGATAAGCCGTGGATAAACCGGTGCTTGGTCAATAGTCCCCTCATGGACCAGTGCCGGATGGATCACCTTATGTTGTGCATCCAGACAAATGACATAAAAGGCTTCATAAGTTCTTCCCGCAAAAAGCGTTAGAACATAATCTCCCGCTTGAACAGTACCGCCGAGGGTCGGTCTGGTTCCCCAACGATTTTTCATATAATTACGCGCCAGAGGCGGTATTAGTGCCAGCAAAACTGCTGAGTTTATTCCCAGGCCCGGCGTCTTGGCCAAATCTTTGTGATCGGCTTCTAAAACTCCGGATAACGATCCATATTTATTAATCAAGAAATGGGCAAGTTCATTAACATCCCTACGGGGTATTGCATAGAACAAGAGAAGTTCTAGTATTTGATAATCTTCAAAGCCGTCTAAACCTTCCTCCAGGAATCTATTTTTCAAT
>CAYWSF010000235.1:0-3406 GCA_964460725.1 uncultured Desulfosporosinus sp. | reverse complement strand
GCTAGAAAACTGAGACCGCTTTCTTTTATGTCTTTGGCGGGATAGCTATTCGTTTTAATAACCTTACTATTGTGCTTGACTGACGATTAAGTATTTTTCTTAACCTTTTATTAGTAATAATCTTTTTCATCACCTATTATCTCCTTATTTGCTTATTATGTGTTCAATTTTAGTTTTTTATACATTTGTTATGCAATGACCGGATCTTGTTTTTGCTTTTATTGAAATTTGAACAAGGTAAAGCCATATCAAAACATATAATTGCCTTGGGCCGTGTGAAAAATGGTTAATCCAAACAGTTAATCCCAACATATTAAACAATACATTGCGATTCGGACACCAAACTGAGCAGCGCGGATTTCTAAAAATAATAAGATAGGTGGGACAATTTACAAGTTAATGCATATAATGCCAATGTGAGGCAGTGAGCTAGACAGGCGTGACGATAAGATGTAAAGATTATTTTATAAACTAATAACATTCGAGGCTTCGGTCATGCATTCCTTCAAAAAAGAAGCAGCTGCACTGTGAGAATAATAGAAAGGAAGAAAAAGATGAAAAATAAAAAAGGAAATTCTTGTATAAGAATACCGTCGGTTCCGCTTGAGCCTTCCATGGCAGCACAAACTTCTTCATACAAAGAAGTTAAACATCCGCATGAGCACAAGGTGCCGGTTATGCCCAATCCGGTGATACCATTGACGGCGACACTGACGACATGCACTCCTTTAGCGGTTAGGCAAAGGGGAAATAGCGTATTTGTGACGGTATCAATTCCGGCGGAAGCGATAATTACACTACCGGAATATGCTCTGGAAATTAAGAGGATAACCAAGAATTTAAAAATAACTCAGTGTAGATTTTTCCATGCGCCTGCTCCAATAGCTGCCGGTCAGCCGCAAGATACCCCCAAATTGTTCCTAAGTGGTTTCGTGCGCAAAGATATTCAGTATTCTAAAGCAAAATATCAAACAGCGACTACAGTGGATGGGACGATTCGAGATTTTGTCGCTGATATCCCCATTTCGTGTGTAGCTGATCTTGGCAGGCACATTAAGGTACCAGGACTCAATTTTGATGAAGAACAAGTTTTTGAACATTTAAAAACGCAGTCGCTTCCGTCCGGCTTTTCAGCTAAGGATCAGCTGATGATGGGTGATTTGGCCGAGCATAACGTAGTCAGCAATAAGTTCCTTAATGAGCTGCCCTCTTGTCAGCTTATCTTCAGCCAGATAACCGAAATGGATGATGCCGTCGACCGTGTCCCCTTAGCAGGAGGGCCTTTTGAAGAAGGTGTTTTCCGTACCATTCAAGAAAAAATGGTTGTGGTAGTGAAAGTAAGGATCACTTTTGCGGACATTGATCCCTGATTTTGCTAAATTAATAGAATGTTTATGTTACCTGAGAGGTAATCATCTTGGAGACACGAAATGTTCTATTAAGTGATCGGCTAACTTCCTGGTTTGCATCATTATGAATTATTATATAATCTAATTATTAATAAGGGTGCAGTTGCTAAGGAGTTACCAAACGGCGGGAGTCTTGGAGAGTATCCCTCTTCAAGACCTTGCCGATAGGACTTATCCAAAAATTAAATAGTATTAGGAGTGAAGATGATGGCGGAGGGAATAAAGTTAATGGCAAGGGTGCGCCCATGATTAGACTGATGCATCTGGCGGATCTGCATTTGGGCTGGGAGCCGAATTACTTACCGGATGACAAAAAGAAGATTAGAAGGAGGGAGCGGGATCAACTCCTTGCAAAGGCGGTTGACTATGCCCTCGCACCGAAAAATGATATCCAGGGAATGCTGATTGTTGGCGATTTGTTCGAAAAATACAAACCGGAAGATAGTTTGGTGCGTGAAACCATGCGGCAGTTAAGCCGGCTGACTGCTCAGGGAATGATGGTAGTCACTATTCCGGGCAACCATGATGAAATCACCTACCGGGAATCTGTCTATCGTACCCAGGGTGCAAATTGGCCGGGGACCCTGGTCACTAATCCCATGCCGGCACATTGTCTGAGCCGGCATGGGATTCACGATACGCCGGTACATATTTATTCCCTGGCTTACACCGGCGGCCTGACAAAAGCGGCGACCATGGAAAATTTGCCATGTCCGGAAGAGCCCGGATTTCATATCGGTGCCTTCCATGGTTCCTTGGATTGGGAGGGCCTTGGGGACAGAAGCCTGCCGCTCAGATCGTCCGTACTGGCGGGCGCCGGTTATGACTATATCGCCCTGGGGCACTATCATAAGTACGGTAATTATTCAATCGGAAACAGTATCGCTGTTTACCCGGGTGCAGTGGAATTTAAAAGCTTTAACGATCCGGGAACAGGTCATTTTACGGTTGTCGGTTGGGATGGCGCTCAGAAGTAGAACTTCAGGAACTCAAAGAAGAGCAAGGCAGCTTGGAGCAACAGGCAGATGCTTTGACGTTAGCATATCAGGAGCTGGGAGCAGCTATTGCCGAGTATAGCCAAACATATCAACAACGGTTGGAAGAGAAAGCCACAAGATACTTCCAAAATATTTCCGGTGTGAACGAGCGGCGAATAGCGCTGGATGAGCGGCTAAATCTTGGCATAATAGAAAACGGACGCCCAATTGCGCCCGAATATCTGAGCAAAGGTGCCCGTGACCAGATGTATCTGTCTTTGAGATTTGCGGTCGCCGATCTTTTGGCGGCAAATGTCAAACTGCCTTTGATTTTTGATGATCCTTTCACTGGCAGTGATATGGAAAGATTAGCCCGAATCCGCCAGATTCTCACCGAACAATCGGCCGAGCGGCAATTTTTTATTTTGGCACACGCCGAGCACTACATAGACTGGGGAGAGGGCATAGTCATTAACGGGCGTATCCCCTGATCAACATCACTTGGTTAAGTGCAATTAATGTTCTTTCAAGTTGTTATTTTGGCAGTGATGATGTTCACAGCACCCGTCATGGCAAATATGTTGCTGCCCTTTTTTAGGGATACCGGCATTTTCAAGCTGTGCGGTTACCTGCTCACGAATTAATCTTAAGTAAACTTTATAAAGCTCCTTCTGTTCCGCAAGTTCCGCGGCAGTTAACCCGGAATGTTTCTTTTTGTGCGCTAATTCGTTTATCCGTTGTAGTTGCTCCTTGGTTACCATAATATACCACCTTATAAATAATTGATTAACCCCATGTCACTCCTGTCATAACTGTCAAATTCCCGCTCCCAATAATGTTGGGTTCTCCGAGTCAGTAAATTATAATGTTGCTTTTCATGATAAAAAAAGAAAACGCAGCCAAAGCTCGACAGTAAACCAGTCAACTTGCGCTGCAAAAAGAAGGGGATTTGATACTGCCCTTAGGGCATGTTAAAATTTAAGTAATATGCGAAGTCCATCTATAAGCCGAGTTCTGTCC
>CAYWSF010000234.1:0-3411 GCA_964460725.1 uncultured Desulfosporosinus sp. | reverse complement strand
GTATGAAAGGATGCAAGAACTTTATCTGAAGAAAAAAGAATGGAACAAAATTTCCTTGATTAATATAGCCAGTTCAGGGAAGTTTTCGAGTGATAGAACTATTAGGGAATATGCAGATGGTATTTGGAAAGTAAAATACCGTGACATTTAAGTCTTTGGCTGATTATCACCCCATGCTCTTTTGGCATAACCGCTAACAAAAATTGAACTGGGGTAGGTTATACATCTTAATTAGTTTCCATATAATTCAATATATTTCAATATTTAAGGAGGGTGAACCGGTTGAAACAGCAAGAATGTGTCGCGCTGCTGTTAGCAGGTGGACAAGGAAGCAGGCTGGGCGGTTTAACTCGCAATCGGGCTAAACCGGGAGTATCCTTTTGTGGTAAGTATAGAATTATAGATTTTAGCTTAAGCAATTGCTCAAATTCAAACATTAACACAGTTGGCATTCTTATCCAATATAAGCCTTTTCGTCTAAATTCCTATATAGGTTTGGGTTCGGCTTGGGACTTAAACGATCCTTTTGGCGGGGTGCATATTCTCCCTCCTTTTCTTGGGGATGAGGAGAGAAGTTGGTATAAAGGCACGGCAGACGCAGTATATCAAAATTACGAATTTATAGATTACTACAACCCCAAGTACGTTATTATTTTATCAGGAGATCATGTTTATAAAATGGATTACAATGCGATGTTAAAGTTTCATAAAGAGAAAGATTCAGAGATAACGATCGCGACCATTGAGGTTCCGATTGAGGAAACTTCGCAATTTGGGATATTGACGGTCGATGAGGAGGCACGAATCACAAAGTTTACTGAGAAACCTAGTCAACCGATTGGCACTCTTGCTTCAATGGGAGTATATATCTTTAATCGGTCAGTCCTCAAGCAAGCACTAATTGAAGATAGTAAAGATCATCAGTCCGCTAATGACTTTGGGAAAAATATCATTCCCCACCAGATTAAAGAAGGGAAACGTGTCTTTGCCTATAATTTTCAAGGTTATTGGCGAGACGTTGGTACCATTGAAAGCTATTATCAGGCTAATATGGAGTCCCTAAGGAATGGACACTTTCAAAATATTTTTGATCCCAAGTATCCGGTTTTCTCAAACGAAGAAACTATGCCCCCGCATTTTGTAGGAACCACAGCAGAAATAAAGCACAGTCTAATCTGTAACGGGTGTGTTGTTCATGGTAAGGTGACGAATTCGATCTTAGCCCCCGGAGTTTATGTGGGAAAAGATGCGGAGATTACGGATTCAATTTTGTTACCTTATGCAAAAGTTCACCATGAATCTAATCTATTAAAGACGATTGTGGGGGAAAACGCAGAAGTTATGAGCCATTGTAAAGTCGGCGTTGAGGAGAAAAAAGCTCCTCACAAGGCTAACAATGAAGGGATAACTTTAATTGAAGGTTTTCATTTACTTCCTAGCGGTTCTGTAATAAAAGCCGGTGAGAATGTTTACAGGACCGAGGAAGCATTTTATTAGTTTTATTAGGTGGTGACAGAAAATGACAAACGCTATAGGAATAATTTATGCTAATGGGACAAGTGACAATTTACAAGGGCTGGCACTAAAAAGGCCGCTGGCAGCAGTTCCTTTTGGCGGAAGATATCGAATTATCGATTTCGCATTATCAAGCATGGTTAACTCAGGGCTCAAGACAATTGGAGTGGTTATACCTCACCGTTATCGGCCTATTTTAGATCACCTGGGAGCAGGTAAGGACTGGTTTCTGGATAGGAAAGACGGAGGGTTGTTTATTTTACCCGGAGAAACACATGGTTTGTCTGAGAATGAACATAAGTTTTGCATTGAGGATTTACGTAATAATATAGAGTATTTGCAAAAGGAATCTGCAGAAAATGTGATAATCAGCAGCGGGGATCAAATATATAATGTAAATTTTAAAAATATGCTGGAATTTCATAATGATAAACACGCCGATGTTACTTTGATTTATAAAGAGTATGATAACCGGCTTGAGCCGCACGATGAGAGGTTTTTGGAAATAGGTGCGGATCAGAAAGTTACAAGAATAAAAGATACAAAAGACATAAAAGGCCAAAAGAATTCTGAAAGCGCAGATCCAAGTGCCCTGTACTTTGCGAATATGTTTATAATTCGTCGTGAAATTTTATTGGATATTGCAGAACGGTGCGTGGGGTGCAGCGACATAATAGATTTATTAGCTTCCAATCTGAATGTTCTCAAAACGTACGGCTGTCCTACTTATGCGATGATTGGAATGATACGTAATCATAAAGATTACTTTGATAGAAGTATGGAACTTTTAGACCTGGAAGTTCGAGAAAAACTATTGTTGGGCACAGATCAGATTCATACCAGGATTAAAGATAATCCTCCCACTCAATACTCGTCACATGCGATAGTAAGCAATTCATTGATTGCCAGTGGATGCTCTATAGCTGGGGAAGTGATGAATTCAATTATTTTTCGAGGTGTAATTATAGAACAAGGATGCCATATCAATAATAGCATAATTTTGCCGGAGTGCCATATTCATGCTAATGCTCAAACGAACAATGCAATTCTTGATAAGTCTGTAAAGGTGAACGAAGAAAATGTCTTAAGCGGGAGTTTGCATAATCCTTTGGTTATCCTTAAATCATAAGAGAGCAATTTTTATGACATTGAAAGGCGGAAGAAAAAGAGTATGAACATAATTTTTGTGGCTGCAGAAGCAGACCCCTTTATTAAGACCGGTGGTTTGGGTGAAGTAATTGGTTCATTATGTGCCTTTTTGAATAAACTTGGTGTAGATGCACGTGTCATTATTCCCAAGTACAGTGTAATTCCCGAAGATTTTCGAAAAGAGTTTAAGCCTTTGGCTCATTTCAATGTTCAAGTCGGTTGGCGTCAACAATATTGCGGTTTGGAGCAAATGATTTATCAAGGGGTTCATTATTATTTTATTGATAATGAATATTATTTTTCGCGCCCGTGTGTTTATGGGGAATTTGACGATGCGGAGCGGTTCGTCTTTTTTTCCAGGGCAGCTTTGGAAAGTTTAATTCACATACCAGGCTTCAAACCGGATATTATACATTGTCATGATTGGCATACGGCTTTAATTCCGCTGATGCTTAAAGTGTTTTATAATCGTGAGCCACTCTGTTATTCACTGAGGACCATGTTTACGATTCATAACTTGAAATATCAGGGGATTTTCCCTAAGCAAGTTCTTGAAGATATTGTAGGGTTGGGGATGGAGTATTTTACGGAAAACACCTTGGAATTTAACGGTGCGGTTAATTTTATGAAGGCTGCTTTGCTTTATGCAGATCGGATTACGACAGTAAGCCCGACGTATGCAGAGGAGATAAAGGAACCATATTATGGGGAAAAACTTGATGGGCTTTTAAGAATGAGAAATAAATA
>CAYWSF010000233.1:0-3438 GCA_964460725.1 uncultured Desulfosporosinus sp. | reverse complement strand
TTATAGGGGCACTGCAACTTGAGGAATATACTATTTCGCCAGAGTACGATCGATTAATAGTCACAGAATCTTTGACAGTCTCTCCCTCACTTAATGTCCTGTAAAGCCCAGTATCCTCAAAACTAACTTTGGTGCCATCAAGATATGTACTACTTATTTTCTCGAATCCCTGCTTTAAATTATCATGTACTAATTCATCATAATAATGGCTTCCAAAAAAGTTTTTTACTTTGTCATTTAAAATAATCATTTCACCTTTTTTGTTATATACAGTTAAACCATCAGGCACCACTTCTATTATCGCATTCAACTCGGCTGACTTTTGCTCAGATAAGTTCAGAGCATTAATTAATTCTTCTTTCGCTTGTTTCAGCTGTTCCACTAAATTTAATGCATTTTTTTCACTTTCCTTAAGAGCTATTTCGGCCTGTCTGAGCGGAGTTATATCCATTCCAATAGCCAGATAATTGATAATATTCCCATCCTTATCACGTAGAGCTTCGGTTGAAGCGACCTGGGTACCCCTCGTGCCGTCAAAACGTTCATAATCCAAGACCAAACCAGTCAGTTCCTCCTTCGATACGTATGGTTCAAACACTACCGGTTCGTCGGTACCGGGCAGGAATAATTTATATGAGGTATATTCTTCAGGGCTACCCGCCAAGGGAGTGCTGCCCCTATACATATTTACCGCTTCTTGATTTACCATAACCACTTTCCAGGTATGATCTGAAATCCAAACGCCAGCAGGCATTAAATCCAATATGGCTTGAAGCCATGCGGCTTTTTCTTCTGCGATTTTCATATAATAACCTTTTTCTATCTCGATTTTTTTGCGCTCTGTGATGTCGGTGAGCATTGCAATCGAACCATCGAATTTTCCATTTTTATCGAATAGCGGCGTTGAGGAGAGAATACACCACAGGTCGCTTCCGTCTTTCTTAATGAATCTGTAGTCGATTACTTGCTTGATTCCTTCCATATGCTCAGTTAGTCTATCATTGGCCGCGGCTTGAAATTCCGGAACCATGAACGCCTGGGGAGACTGGCCCACCAGTTCATCAAGAGAGTAACCGAGCATCTGCTGAAGTTTTTCGTTCACCAGTATGGTTTGATCGTTACCGTTAATAACCCAGATGCCCTCTTGCGCTGTCTCAAAAATACTACGGTATTTTACCTCACTCTCCTGCATTGCCTCAATAGCATTTTTTTCTGCTTCTTCTTTATCTCTTAATTCTGTAATATCTTGAAATAATATCCCAATCTTATCATTTCCAAGTGGTATCACCTGATCATTGTAATATCTATTAAATGTCGAACTGTACATTTCATACCCAGCTGATATGCCTGTTTTTGCTACTTCTCCATATCGTGCAAACCATTCCTGCTCAGCATTTGGACTGATTTCCTTAGCCCTCCTTCCAATAGTTTCTTCTCTTTTTAATCCTAATTCTGTTTCAGCAGCAGGATTCATATATAAAGTTATATGGTCAACAGGATCTCCTATCTCATTGAAAATCAGCTGAATTATACTAACTGGTTGGTTTGTTTTTTCTATTAAAGTACGATATAAGTCGTTATCCATTGTTATAGTCCTTTCAATAATAAACTGTAGTATCATAGTTCATATTCCTAAATTCCAGTATTCCTTTAACTTAAATCACATATAAATGAACCTACCGAGTAACTATCAATTATCTCAAGAAGCTCAAACTCTTTAATATTCTGCATAACAACACCCCTATTGTCTAATGTTCAACAAAGCTCGATGTCCTAATTATACAACTTTTGCGTACATTTTTTATCAAAATTTGTTTAATTTTTACAACCTTCCCCATAAACTTTGTTAAGGCATTTACAATTAGAGATTCGCAATATTTCTAAAATAAAAGCCCGCAACTCAAGCAAAAGAGCTGCGGGTGATATTGTCTTACTAATTATTCGTGAATTCGGATTTCAATTCCGGACTTTAATTCCACAATGAAATGGTCATCATAGACCGTTATCTTTTCCAAGAGCGCCCTTACTGCTTTTAAGAATTGTAGAGGTTTATGAAAAAATACATCTATTTCTTTTTCATGTCTGATAATAGCATTAGTATCATTGTCAACAATTTGCTCCCAATCAGAACCGTGCATAAAAGCATAAAACATTTTTGCATTTTCATCATGCTTAGAAAAATTCCTATCCGCCTTAACATTCTCTGTAAATGCTTCAAACGGTTTTTCTCCCTCAAAACTGTCGGCAATTACTTTATTAATAAGTTCAGGCACTTCCAATGCAACATTGATAGCCCAATTTCCCGCAATTCGGCTTTAAAATGAGCTTAAATAATTATTTTCGAAAAAGTTGTTCTAATTAGCTCTTCAATGCTTCGAATTACTAATTCATTTGATTTTTCGAGTCATTGTAGTGCCGTAATTAGGTAAATTATCCCATTGCAAATTTGTGTACTCCCTGCTAGCCTCTAGTTAGAGAACAATTAAGGGGAGCCGGGGTACACTTCGTTCTCTAGCAAAGAAAACACATACAAGTCAAGCAGGACTTGATGTCGGAGAAATAATATTTACACCGGAAAAGTACTTGATACGATGAGTTAGAGGAACAGATGGAAGCTATTTTCTATGAAGATATCCTTGACAGAAGCTTGTTTCTTAGGCTATTTTTTCTTAGGGACCTTAACATTTATCCCTATGCCACTTTAATGGTTATTGACGCCATCATCACTTACCAGTTTAGCAATATTTTTGAAAATAAAGGAGAAGAAGAGATGAAATACAAAAATCAGGAAACAAAGATACACGAATATAAAAATAACGATTTAATTATTTATTGGACTCCCTCTGCATGTACCCATTCACAAAAATGTATCACTGGATTACCAGCGGTCTTTAATCCTATGAGGCGACCTTGGGTCAATATCAATGAGGCTTCTTCAGAAGATTTGATTCGCAGTATTGATGAATGTCCTTCAGGAGCATTGAGGTATAGTCTTACTGAAAATTCCAAGTTAAATCCTGAATTGGCAAACGGTCGGGGCTCAATAAATTTTCATCCTAAAGAGTATTCTTCTGTCATTATCAAAACAATTGATCATGGGCCATTGATCGTCGAAGGAACTGTAAAAATTATTGGTCCGGATGATAAATTGATTCAAGAATGCAATAATGCTGCACTTTGCTGCTGTGGCAGAAGCAGAAATAAGCCATTTTGCGATGGCAGTCATCGGGATGAATAATCACAAAATACCCCCGTACCCCCTATATTCGCGTAAAAGTACGACCCCGGGGGCCGGAATTTATGTTTCCTTGGACGTACAAAAACGTAAACAATCTCAAAAATAAAAAGGGGCAAAATGCTCCGACGTCCTTGATACCAGGCTTGCGCTCTACCTACCTATTATTCCCTACCGTACCAATTTATTCTCCACATCTAACC
>CAYWSF010000232.1:1978-3440 GCA_964460725.1 uncultured Desulfosporosinus sp. | reverse complement strand
TCGAGTATATTGAACGGTTTCGTTATATAATCATCCGCACCGTAATCAAGACCGAGGATCTTATCCATATCCTCTCCCTTGGCTGTAAGCATTATTATCGGCACATCCGAGAACTCTCTTATCTGCTGGCAGACATCAAGACCTGACATCTTAGGCAGCATTACATCGAGAATGATTAAATCCGGCTTTTCAGTTTCAGCCAGTTTGAGAGCCGAAAGGCCATCATAACAAATTACTGTTTCAAAACCTTCCAGCTTTAGATTCTCCTCTATTAGACAGGCAATTAATTCATCATCATCGACAATTAAAATTTTCATATATTGCTCCTATCATGTCTCTGTGGGAAATCACATCTCCTTTATCATTGTAAAGGAAACCAAATATTTTTCAAAACGCCAGAAAGCCCAGTATCATTGGACTTTTTCATTGTATCAATTATTGGGTGATTCTATGTGTTGCGCCCATTGATTTGATAGAATGCACACCCATATTCATAAATTCCCATATCTACAATAAATCCTGCCAAATATGCATCTTTCTACAGTATTTATGAAAAGCCTCCACTTTGGAATCCCTACAATAATATTTTTAAAAGGACTTCCACTCAAGTTATCGAATAATGAATAATCTCGCTTGACCTTTTCAAAGGTATTACTTATAATGCTGGTAATACTCTTAGAATGGAGGGATATTTATCATGACTAAACAACTACTTTCTGGTAAGTTAACAAGCAAAGGACAGTTAACTATTCCAGTTGAGCTGAGAACTCTTTTATGCCTTAAAGAAGGGGACAGATTAGCTTTTGTCCTGGATGAAAACAACCGAATAATTGAAGTCCAGCCCAAGATTAAAAAGTCAATACGAGGTGTAATGGGAGCCTTGAAGCCTACCACTTCCATAGATGTAGATGAAGCTATCGAACAAGCTAGAACAGAACGGGCAAAAGCAGTTGCCAGCGGCTTAAAGGATTTGGAAAATGAATAAGCAGATGATCGCTGACACCAACATCTTGATTCGATTATTCGTTAACGACGATGACGCTCAAATCGAGCAATTGGTAAGACTTATTGAACAAGGCAATACGACTTTTTATATTCTCTCACTCGTTATAATCGAAGCTTATTGGGTCTTGCGTAAAGTTTATAAATTTGACAAAGAAGCAATTTTATATGTATTTGAAAATTTTGTTGAATCTGACGGAGTTGAACTCGAGGATGACAGTCTGATGCAACGTGTCTTTGTTCGGTTTCGTGAGGTAAACGTAGATTTAGTAGACGTATACTTAGCCGAGAAATCAAGGTTTATGGAGCTGCCAATATTGACATGGAACGCTAAGGATTTTAGAAAGCTAGGCTGTGAGTTTTACAGGCCTCAAGATATAAATATTTAGTAATGTGTATGATAGCACTAATGAAAATAATAACAGCTTACCCATGCATATATCCTTAGACATATGATTGA
>CAYWSF010000232.1:0-1968 GCA_964460725.1 uncultured Desulfosporosinus sp. | reverse complement strand
CCCGGCATCTGTTATGATCTTATTAAAGAATTGTCGTTCTGACAACTCGCTTTCGGGCAAAAATTCGGGATCGCTTTAGTTCAGGGGCTCTGCAGAAACTAAGTTTAGCAAAGCCCCTTTATATCTTTTTCATTTTTAAAGTGACCCAATAACCTCCGAAATGCCTTGCGCTTTTATACGCTTTAGCGGGCCGATCACTGAAACCACCGTCACCAGCAGGATGATAATCAGTATCAAAGCGATTTGCAGTGAAGGGAACTTCCATATGGCAAGGAGCCGCGGCAAAAAATTGGCAACGAGCACCTTTTGCAGGGCTATTCCCAGAATACAACCAGCGATATATCCTGTCAGGCTGTATGTGACCGCTTCAACCAAAACCATCCGCTTAAGTTGTGCCCCGGACATGCCCACCGCCCGCATCACCCCAAAATACCGGGTCTTAGAGACCACGCTGGTACTCATGGTATTGATAATGTTCAAAACACTGATTAAAGCAATCATAGCCACAAAGCCGTAGATAAAAACCGCCATGGTGTAAAAGTATCCATTAACCTCTGCATTTTTCTGACGCTGATCATAGAATGACACAGAATCATCCAGGATATTTTTTATTTCACTTACCGTCTGCTCTTGCCCCGAATGATCGAGTTGAAGGTTGATCACTTGCAAAGTCGATTTCCCTGTCAATTCAGTAAATAGCTTCTCAGTAGTGATAAAGGTGGTCAGGGAAGGCACGGAGTCGTTGAAGGGAACGCTGCGCAATATTGCCATAACCGTCATAGTTTTTGTTCCATGGGGAGTTTGAATAAAAACCTTGTCTCCCAATTGCAGCGCTGCAGTTTCAATGCCAATGCCGCTCCTGAGAGGTTGGGCAACTGCAACTACTCCATTCTGCATATTCAGCTTTTCCTCGGAAAGCTCTCCGGCGATCAGATCCGTTTTCGCCCACTTAAGCTGGTTTTGGTCATAAGAAATCAGCCAGGATTTTTCTGGTGGTATAAACAGCCCGCTATCCGCTGCCGGGATATCGCCCACAATTTCTTTGTAAGCATCAGTCAGCCTGGCCGCATCGAAGGCAGCGTCCACGTAATCAAACATCCTGCCATAGACCTTATGGGCACCATCCAAGGCTGAGAGTTGCTCGTACAGATCATTGCTTAAGCCCTGCTCCGATGTCAGCACGATATCCGGCGTATAGGGCTTGGTCGTTTTGAGGGCAGAATGCATGAAATCGACGAACACCTGAAAGCCCAAAAACATCACTATACTGATGGCAATGGAACAGGACATTAATATAAGCGTTTTCTTTTTCGCGACTGCGTTGTTAACGCCCATGGCAATTTCGACAGGAAAGATCTTTGTCAAAAATCCCTGTTTCTTCTTTTTGGGTATATTCATTTCCATGCTTCCCGTCACTGCGTTGACCGGGGAGACCCTGGCCGCTTTTTTGGCAGGCAGAGAGGAAGCGATGAACACAGTGAGAAAACCGATCACCATGCCGGCGATGATTCCCACTTTGCTGATATTAAACAAAGCCATTTCCCCAAAAAGGCTGCTGTTGTAAAATTTGAGAATTACAGTGCATAGAAAAGCCACCAACATACCGGCAAGCACCCCAATAGGGATTGCCCTCAACGTGATGTGCAGCCCCTCTTTCTTTACCAGTTTTTCAATCTGGGCCTGGGATGCTCCAATACACCTCAAAAGCCCGAACTGCTGCACTCTTTCCATCACTGAGATATTGAAGGTGTTATAGATCATCATGACTCCGGCAATAAGGACGATGCCGAACAAAACCGCGCTTGTGGCATAGATGCCCATGACTGTGTTGCCTGTGCCGTACCCCATGAACGCAAGCAGATATTCATTACGCCCGACTCTGTCATCCGTCAGATTCAGGCTGCTTTTGATGGCCTTCTCCGCTTTCTGGATATTGACCTCGTCTTTGAACGTAATAAGCAGAGCAGT
>CAYWSF010000231.1:1711-3446 GCA_964460725.1 uncultured Desulfosporosinus sp. | reverse complement strand
ACTTGCCGAAGATACTGGGGCTAAGTTGAACGAAATGTCTCTTCCTTTAGTGTGTCAGGAACGAAGGAAAAAGCACTTTGGAGAAAACTATAAGGTGCAGTATCAACTGCTGGAAAGTGCCTATTATCTTATTTTAGCGGCAAACTATCATTGTCCGGATCAATTTAAGGATGTTGTCGAGCAGTACCGTGCTGCGGACTGCCTCATTGATACGCATTATCGACACTTCTACTATTATTTAGATCAGGTTGCGGATAATACCCCTTTTGAAAAGCTGCGTGATCTGGTGGAAAATATCTATACGAACGAATACCTATCTGAAGTGATTCCTAAGTGGAATGCCGGATTAACCGGTGAAGAGGCCATGACCGTGCTGCCATTGCAGGTGGATTTCTTCAATCGCTATGTCCGGAATAGCAAGGAGCGTGTGGTGGTCATTATTTCGGATGCCCTGCGCTATGAAACCGGCCGTGCCCTTTGGACAAAGTTGCAGGATGATGAAAAATGCACTGCCAAGCTGGATGCAATGCTCAGTGTTTTGCCGTCTTACACCAGGCTTGGCATGGCAGCGCTTTTGCCTCATAACACGTTAGAAATTTCGGACGATTATCATGTCTTGGTCGATGATCTGCCTTGCGAGGATTTAAAACAGCGTGAAGCGGTGCTGAAAAGCGTAGTCAAGAATAGCCGGTGTATTCAGTTTGATGAACTGAATGCCCTGAAGCGGGATGGGATTCGTCAAATATTTGCCGGCATGGAAGTCATTTATATTTATCATAATCAGATTGATGCCCGTGGGGATAAACCCAATACGGAAAATGAAGTCTTTACGGCCTGCAAAGAAGCAATTAACGAAATTCATAACCTTATTAAGCGCTTGACGGAAGATGTAAGTGCTACTCATTATATCGTGACAGCCGATCATGGATTCATCTATAAGCGGGACAAGCTGCAAGAGAGTGATAAGATTACGAATGTTACCGAGAAAGGATCTTTTATCAACCGGCGATTTATTATCTCTAATCAAGCTATTAAGGAAGACGGGATTTGCTCTGTTCCTCTCAGTAAGATCCTCCGCAATAATGATCGGAAAGTAATTTCTTTTCCTGTCAGCGCTAATGTGTTCAAAGTGGCAGGCGGCGGACAGAACTACGTTCACGGCGGATCTTCGCCACAGGAAATGATGATTCCGGTGCTGGATATTAAGACGAAAAAAGGACATAAGGAGACTCGTACCGTTCAGATTAAGCTCGTTAGTATGGTTCAGAAAGTCACGAACCTTATTACTTCACTGGATTTCATCCAGACGGAGCCGGTCGGCGATGTGGTCAAGGGGACAAGTTATAAGATCTTCTTCATTTCCGCGGATAACGAAAAGATCTCCAATGAGAATATATATGCAGCCGACAAAAAGGAGATTGAGCCCCAAAAGCGGATCTTCCGTTTGCGGTTTAACTTCAAGAATAAAAAGTATGATAAGTCCAAGCCCTATTATTTAGTGGCTTATGATAAGAAGAATGACCTGGAGATCCTTCGTCATGCTGTAGTCATGGATATAGCCTTTAGTGATGACTTTGGGTTTAACCTGTAAGGCGGTGAAAAGGTGAGCGGATTAGAATTGGGAATGGAAAATGGAACTGAAAATGGAACGGAACTGATGGAAAAGCTGAAAACCTATTTTTCCGGGAAGATCGTCCGTAAGGATCTGACCAAGAGAATTAAAGAAGGTGCCAAT
>CAYWSF010000231.1:1057-1701 GCA_964460725.1 uncultured Desulfosporosinus sp. | reverse complement strand
GCTGCTTTGTTGTAAGCAACTGCCTTGCTTCCTGCATGGTGATACCGTTGTTCTTTGCAAATCGTGTGTACCAGGTGGAAATCTGCTGTTCCAGTTCCTTCTGTGCTGCCATGTACTGTTCTTCAATGGTTGAAGATGAGATCGAAGCCGGAGTGCAGAATGTCAAACTCATTCTCGCTGAGAATTATGTGCGCCCGGATGAAGCGCAAAAGATTATCTCTAAGCTGCGCGAAAGGGGCAGCTACACGGTTATTGATAAAGTCTCGGTTAAGCTGAATTATAAGGAAGATATCTATGAGTCGGAGTTTTCTAATCTCGGCATAAAAAATGTTCCGATCGCTGAGAAGTATGTGTCTGATTATGAACGTCTGCTTAGTGGTGGTATTTGGTGCATTGTCCAGATGGAATATTTTTATGATGAGGCGGATAAAAACCGTTGTCCTTTTATTATCCATAAGCTAACCCCGATTCAGATGCCCAGCCTTGATATTGAAGAGGTCAAGACCGCCCGGGCCAATTTCACTGATGAAGAATGGATTGACTTGGTACTGAGAAGCACGGGTATGGAACCTTCCCAGTTTGATAAACGGGTTAAGTGGCTGCACCTGGCACGCTTGATTCCTTTGATTGAGAATAACTACAAC
>CAYWSF010000231.1:0-1047 GCA_964460725.1 uncultured Desulfosporosinus sp. | reverse complement strand
GCGGCCAGACAACCGTTGCTAATTTGTTTTATAACATGAGCAATAAGACCGTTGGACTCGTAGGACTGTGGGATTGTGTGGCCTTTGATGAAGTTGCCGGGATCAGGTTCAAGGATCATGATGGGGTTCAAATCATGAAGGACTATATGGCTTCAGGTTCTTTTTCGCGGGGAAAAGAAGAGAAGAACGCCTATGCTTCGATGGTATTTGTCGGTAATATCAACCAAAGTGTGGATGTCCTTTTGAAAACCTCACACTTGTTTGAACCGTTTCCTGAAACAATGGCGAATGACACGGCCTTTTTAGATCGTATGCACTGCTATCTTCCGGGCTGGGAGATTCCTAAATATCGACCGGAATATTTCACCGACAGCTATGGTTTTATTACTGATTACTTCTCAGAGATTATGCGGGAGCTGCGAAAAATCTCTTATGCTGATGCCTATGATAAATACTTTAAGCTGGGGAATAACCTCAACCAGCGGGATGTTATTGCCGTGAAAAAAACCGTCTCCGGGCTGATCAAGTTAATCCATCCCAACGGTCAGTTTACCAGAGAAAATGTGGAAGAAATCCTGTGTTTTGCCCTGGAAATGCGTCGCCGCGTGAAGGAACAGCTGAAGAAGATCGGCGGCATGGAATTTTATGATGTAAACTTCTCTTATATTGACAATGAAACGTTTAATGAGGAATATGTCTCCGTTCCGGAGCAAGGTGGCGGGAAGTTGATCCCGGAAGGAATAGGGAAACCCGGCCATATTTACACCGTTTCGCACGGGAAATCCGGGATGATCGGCGTTTATAAAATTGAAATGCAGATGACGGCAGGAAGCGGCAAGTTTGAAAAGACGGGCCTGGGGTCAGACCGGGAAGCAAAGGAAGCAGTCGATACAGCCTATCGTTATCTCAGAGCCAATGGCAGAAATATCAGTGGTTCTATTAGCACGACAACTAAGGATTATCTATTGCATGTCCAGGACTTAAATGGTATCGGGATGACCAAGCACTTGACCCTACCTGCAGTGGTAGCCATATGCTCAATCGCTT
>CAYWSF010000230.1:0-3446 GCA_964460725.1 uncultured Desulfosporosinus sp. | reverse complement strand
GAAAAGGCTTCAAAAGGCGGTACGATTACAGTGGGAAACTTTGTTAAGCTGGTGAGGGAGGATATTATTAATATTTATCATATGGCGTTTTAGGGGATGGCTATTAAGTGACAATGATAACAGAGATTTACTGGCTAAGTTAACATATAGTTAACAATTTAGTAAACATCACGTTACAAACATGTGCTAAAGTTCTTAATAAGTGGAATATATATTTGCAGGGCATTTGAATTTGTTGGGAGGGTTGAAACGGCGATAATGGATTCAGTAACGGTGCCACATGGAGGAAATGTGGTAAATCATGGCATATTAAAAGCCGATGGTAAAAGGAGTGTTATATTTTGCAAAAAGTATATGTACTCGATTCAAGCGTGTTACTGCATGATCCAAACGCAATATTTCAGTTCCAGGATAATGATGTAATAATTCCCTATGTGGTTTTGGAGGAGATAGAAGGTAAGAAACGGTATATTGATAATGTTGGTCGAGCTGCCCGCGAGACTATCCGTCTTCTGGATGGCTTACGGGATATTGGTCAACTTTCAGAGGGTGTTCTATTATCGAACGGAGGAAAGGTCCGGGTCGAATTGAATCATTACTCTAACGAAATTCTACCGGCGAACACGAATCTGGCCTTAGCGGACAATCGGATTCTGGCAGTCTCTTTGAATTTCACGCGCGAAGAAGAACGCAGCGTTGTTTTGGTCACTAAAGATATAGCCATGCGAGTAAAAGCTGATGCTTTAGGAATCTCAACTGAAGATTACTATAATGATAAAGTGGCACTACTCCCGATTAAGGATGAGATCTCAATACTGTCGCTTGAGGATATTGAGGTTAGCAAACTTTATCAAAATAAAAACATACTTTTAAAAGAACCCTTGCTGCCGAATCGCTGCGTAAAAGCAGTTTTGAGTGATGACTCTGTACTGCCCCTTGTTTCGTCTGCGGATGGGAAGAAATTAGTCTATCAGATGGGGCAAGGTCGTGCTTCTTGGGATATTAGACCCAAGAACATGGAACAGTCCTGGGCCTTGGAAATGCTCAACAATCCGGAGATTAAGCTGGTTAATTTGATGGGGCCGGCCGGCACAGGCAAGACTTTGCTTGCATTGGCAAGCGGCTTGGAACAAACAGTTCATGATGAACTCTATATTAGGATGCTTTGTGCCCGTCCGATTATTCCTTTTGGCAATGATATTGGGTTTCTACCTGGGGAAAAGGAAAATAAGGTTCGCCCGTATATGCAACCGTTCTATGATAATCTTGAATATTTACTTCGACCGCGGAGAGAGAAAGAGCGTGAGAAAGGCGGCGATTCCTTGATTGACAGTGCTATTGATCTGTTGATTAAGCGGAGACAATTGGAAATTGAAGTTCTCACCTACATTCGGGGCAGGAGTATTCCCAATCAATTCATGATTATTGATGAGGCTCAGAACCTTACTGCGCACGAAATAAAAACGATCATTACACGCGCTGGGGAAGAAACAAAGATTGTGCTTTGTGGGGATCCGGAGCAAATTGACTCTCCTTATCTTGATAAGGAGAGTAATGGACTAGCCTATGTTGCCTCGAGGCTTAATGGACAATCCTTCTATGGGCAGGTCCGACTGATTCATGGGGAACGGAGCGAGCTGTCCAAACAAGCAGCTCGTTTGTTATAATGGACGGACACATCTGTTCTTTTACCTTGTCCCACTTCATCATGAGGGGGGTTTTATTCTTGTTTTTCTGTATTGACAACTAAGTGTGGTAAAATAATCTGAAATGCCATGTACTTACTTTAACCCTTCTTATGAGTAGAGAGGATGAACAATTGCTCTTTCAGACAAACTTACAATACTTTGTTTTTTAGGAAACCGATATTTTCAATATAGCATTCCACTTCATCGCCGGCTTGCAGAAACTTTGGCGGAGTAAAGCCCATTCCTACACCGGCAGGGGTACCGGTAGCAATCACATCGCCTGGTTTTAAAGTTACACCCTTTGAAAAATCACTTATTACATATGGTATATCAAAAATGAATTCTCTGGTGTTGGAATCCTGTCTCAGTTCACCATTGACATAGGAGCTGATCGCTAATTCAACCGGAGATTTAAATTCATCCTTGGTCACAATCCAAGGCCCCATAGGACAGGTACCATCAAAACTTTTTCCCTTGAACCACTGAGAGTGCTTTTTTTGAGCGTTTCTTACGGATACATCGTTTAAGATAGTGTAGCCAAATATGTATTCGTCGACCTGATTTTCAGGAATGTCCTTACCTTCTTTGCCGATAATGATGGCAAGCTCTACTTCGTAGTCAAGGCTGTACGTAAGATTTTTATGAGCCGGAATAACGCCATCAGGACCGACACACCGGTCAACGAGCTTTGAAAAGTAGATCGGGAACTTAGGAACCTCAGGTTCACTGTCAATTGCTTTTGCCACTTCTTTAATGTGGTCTTTGTAGTTTTTTCCCAGGCAAATAATTCCTCGGGGAGGGTTTGGGATAGGCGATTCTAAAACTACTTCATTTAATGGTATCCTTTTATTTTCGGTCTGTACTCTTTCTATTTGCTCTGCGATATCTGTGCTGAAGTTCTTTATGAGATCGATCATTGTGAAATCAGGAAATAGTTCATTTAAAGAAGTCAACGATTTTTCATCTTTAGAAATTACGCCGATTTTTTCGATTCCTTTAGAGTTAAATGTAACAAAACGCATTTGTAACCTCCGATTCAAAATACTAAATTTTATGGAAAATCCCTTCGCACAAATTATACTATACTATTTATTGCTCCATTTATAAAACAAATAGTCTATAAATATTGCTCGATTGGTTATTGATTACGATACTGTGGATATATTTGATAAGGATACGGAGATTTGTAGGTTCTTACTTAAACACGAAGACAAATGACTAATTATGGAATTATACAACTCGAAAGCGTTGATTTGACTGGATACTATATTTAATGCATGCGTCGAGAATTCGTATTTGAGTAAGAGCCGGTTTGTAAAGGAGAGAAGCGTTAATAGATGTTAGAAAAGATTGAGTACATAGTAATTTCTTTTTTTATCTTATGGAATATTTGGACTTTCATTATCATGGGTGTAGATAAGTACAAGGCAAAAACGAAGCAATGGCGAGTATCTGAATTACAGCTTATGTTAATGGCACTGGCCATGGGTGCATTTGGCACATTATGCGGCATGCTGCTTTTTAAGCACAAAACAAAACATCTTAAGTTTATTATTGGTGTACCGTTATTTCTCTTAATAAATATCCTTGTTTTGGTGAAAGGGCAATTACTACCATTTTTATTCCATTAAACCTGGTAGCCGGCATCTATGGCATGAACTTTCATTACATGCCGGAATTAAAGTGGAAGTATAGCTATTTCATTATTTTGGGGCTAATGGCCCTGATAGGCATCTCGATGTTCTTGTGGTTTAAACG
>CAYWSF010000229.1:0-3446 GCA_964460725.1 uncultured Desulfosporosinus sp. | reverse complement strand
TAAAAAAGCTCCTCCCCAAATGGGAGAAGTAACAGGTTTCCATTATTTTCATTTTTTAAGAATGCAGAAGGCCCCAAACGTTGTGCTTGCAAACACGGTTCGGAAGCGAAAGGTGTGATGGTACTACGCCTGCCCAGAAAAGTGTTGCAGTAGGTGATGTTAGATTAAATTCTGCTGTGCCATTTTCAGCTATGATTTCCCAGCGGCTTAGTTCTCGATGTCCTGGCTGTAACCACAGTCAATAATTCCCCATGCCAAAGCTATTCCGCAACCGGTGTCCAGCGTTCAGCATAACCAATCGTCCAGGCACACAGCAAAAAGAAAAAGGGGCAAAATGCCCCGAAGCAAAAGAACTATCTGTACAATCATTAGAACTTTAAATCTGATTTTGACCTTTTTAATACTCTCAAATAATGATTAGCTTCTCTTAATACATGATCCCCTAATAGGGGAATAATTATTGATTTGATTTTACACATTATTAATCCATCAGTTGCAGCTGCTTTAAAGTTCCTAAGGGCACGGGTTGCCGTGATAGTTTCACGTGTTATCTCCTTAAGAGTTTTTGTACCTTCTACTTTTCCCTGTACTATTTGCTCAAGCCCATTAAACTGCCCTGCAAAATTATTTGCCTGAAGAATTAAGTCAGACTCGGTAGGGTCAAGTAAATGACTAATAAACTCAACGTGCTCCGCCATTTGCCTATTCCAGAACCTTTCCTCTTCGAGAGCTTCCTGAACAAGATCAACCACCATGCACTGTTGCAACCTTTCTAATTTTTGACCGTAGAAAATTGCTTCTCTCCGGATATGAATTATTAATAAGGGGAAATTGAAAGTATACAATTTACATTGCAACATCCCATTAAGTATTGTGGTCTTAAATTGAACCAAAGCATTAATTAAACCAATGGCTTTCTGATTTAAGGCAGTGACTTGGGCCCTTAGTTGTGATGGGTTTATCCCCCCATTGGGGGTTAGCCTAAGCTCTTCTGTCGTAATAACTGATTCAATAGCAATACCGGAAAGTTGCTCGGTAATTTGTTCTGCCCGCAGAGTTTTATCTGTTATCGATTCACCCGATTTTAATGCTTCCTCGCTAACTACCCCATTAGCCAGCATTACGGCCTCCTGTAATACTTCGGCAAATTGACACTTAAATATATCAGCTTGTTGAACAAATGCAGCATCTTTTGCTACAAAACCAGCTTCCAGGAATATAGAATGTTCTTTCATGATTCGCCCAAAGAAGAGATGTAGTTCCAGTGATTCCCGGACAAAATCTCTTGTTGGCAGTGCGTTCAAGCAGATCCCTCCTCGTTGCTTCATAATACTAAATCATATTATTGTTTGAATCTATTTAAAACCATTTTCTCAAAAAATGTTCACCCGTTGCTCTTATAACTATCTCCCCACCTTCATCCAAGGCCTTCTTCAATGCGGTCATGACTGCCTATGTCACCTGTAAGAAAGAAGCTCGTAAAACCTAGGCCGGAAGAATAAAAAGGAATAAAAAAACCGCCCTATCGGGGCGGCAAAAGAGAGCTGTTAAGCAAGTTCCTGGCACGAATGTTTAATCTTCACTCTCTTCATCAGACTCTTCTTCGTTTTCATTAGCTCCGGATTCCTGTTGTCCGTTATCTTCGTTATTAGGTAATAGTTGTTCTCCTTTGTCTTGTACGCTTTTCTTGACATCCTGTACGGATTGATCAACATCCTGGATCTTGTCATTAACATTTTTTATGCTTTCATTAACATCCTGTGCGCTACAACCAGATACAACCAGAGAAAATATAAAAATAGCTAATACATAAAGTAATTTTCTCATGAAACCCCTCCTTGTATAACCTTAGTTATCAGACTGAAACAGGATCGTCAAGATTAAACCACAAGTTTCTTTGACATGTTCAAGCATATCTGACTGATATGGCAGACGCCTCAACTCCACCTCCCATCTGGCGAAACCGATCGGTTTTTATGTTCAGGGTGCTTTCCTATTAGTTTTATTACTGATGTAAAGTATCAGGATTGCAGAGGCCAAAACGATAAGTGATATAAACTGAGATGTTGATAATACCCCGATAAATCCCCTATAATCGTTCCTGAAAAATTCTATTACAAATCTTCCAATGCTGTACAGGATGAGATATAACGCTCCAACGTGGCCTTGCTTTCGCTCTTTTCGAGCATACAATAGCAAGATCGCCGCAATCATGAAATCACCTGCGCTGGATAATAATTGGGTTGGAATTAAATTAACCCCGTTTGGAGCAAAGGCGGAATCTCTGAACACTATGCCAAAAGCACTATTTGTCTCATGACCATAACAGCACCCGGCTAAGAAACAACCGATTCTGCCGAACCCCTGCGCCAGAGCAACAGACGGTACCATTAAATCAAAATACGATAGAAAACTAATGTGTTTATATTTACAATATATAATTGCTGCCAATACGCCGCCGATTATCCCTCCATAGACAACAAAGCCGCTTCCAAGTAATGCTTGCCATGGATGAGCAATTACCGCCTCAAACTCTATTATTAAGTAAAGCAGTTTTGAGCCGACAAAACCAGAGAGTAAAGCAATTAAACTTAAATTATACACTGTATCCAGGTCGAATTTTCTAGCCTTTGCACGTTTATCAAGCATTATCAAGGCACAGATGATACCTATTGCGATCATCAAGCCATAACCATGGATTGTAATGGGACCGATCGTTAATATATCATTATACATGGATTTCTGTATCCTTTCTTGCTGGGTTTAAAAGCATTCCGCCGGCTCTTACCCCTCAACTGGAATCTACGCGATATCGCCATGGAGCAATCCTTTGCTGTTTGATGAATATCATAATTGCACCTGTACCATCCGATCCATTTGCATTGAATCCGGTGTTACAATACAATCATAGGCTAAAACATGCACTCCTGCTGCAACAGCTTCTTGTAACGCTTTACCGAATTCCGGATGGGTCACATCGTTTGGAATGAAATACTTAACCGGTTTAAACTGAATGATAAATATAAGATAACCCTCATAGCCTTCCTTCACCACATCAATCAAATGATAAATATGTTTTATACCGCGTTCTGTCGGTGCATCTGGAAAAACTGCCACACCATCACTTTCCAAGGTTACGCCTTTTACCTCAATAAAAGCCTTCCTATCCTTATCTTCCATATAAAAATCTACCCGGGAATTGCCATGCTTAATCTCAGGATAAACCGATGTTGGATTTGGATATAATCCGCCGGCTTCAAGCCATTCTTTAACTACCTTATTTGGAGCCTGAGAATCCATGTTTACCAATAAGTTATCCTTTTCAACGGCTATCAGATCATATTTTGTTTTTCTGTTTGGATTATTATTCCCTTCTAAATATACCAGACTCCCCGGTCTTAACAATTCTCTGCACCGTCCGGTATTTTTAACATGACCGACTTGAA
>CAYWSF010000228.1:0-3447 GCA_964460725.1 uncultured Desulfosporosinus sp. | reverse complement strand
AAGGTTTAGCAAGTTTATCATTAATAATGATGTAAAAAATAAGCAAGAACAAGAGTGCATTTTGATTAAATTACCGGAATTAAAACCGGTTTTTAATCAAATTGCTTCTTATACAGATGATTTAAGGCAAATTAATTTTGATTTACAAGCAGCAAAACGGAGAACAATTCAAATCATGGAAGGGATTACTGACGGTTTTTTTGCATTAAATCAAGGTTGGGAGTTTACATTTGCCAATGAGGAAGCTCAAAAGGTTGTTTGTGCAGATAAGCTTGAACTGGTAGGAAAATGTATCTGGGAGGTATTACCTCAGGCTATAGGCTCATTAACTTATGATAAGATGCATGAAGCAATGATGTCTCAGGACAAAGCTATTCATTGGGAAGCTAAAGGCTCTAGGCTGACTGATCGATGCTATGAATTTAACGCTTATCCATTTGATGGAGGGATATCAGTTTATTTTAGGGATGTTACGGACTTAAAACAACAACAGTATGAGTATGCCCGTCTGGAAAGGCTTAACCTTATTGGTCAGATGGCCGCCGGCATTAGTCACGAGATAAGGAATCCGCTTACAACAGTCAGAGGGTTTTTGCAAATCTTTGGCTCAAGACCAAAATATGAGCAAGATAAGGAAAAATTTGATTTGATGATTTCGGAGATTGACAGGGCTAACGCAATAATTACGGATTTCCTATCCTTATCTAAAGCGAACTTGGATAACTCTAAAGGCCAAGATATTAATAAAGTCATCAATGAAATATTTCCTTTGCTGCAAGCGGATGCGTTTAATAATAATAAAGAAGTGGTTTTGGATTTAAATCCATTACCTGAGATTACCATTAATGAAAATGAAATTAAACAGCTTATTTTAAACCTTGTACGTAATGGTTTGGAGGTTACCCCTGAACATGGAAGGGTAATTATCAGCACTTATCTAAAGGGAGATAAGGTTGCGTTAGTCATTAAAGATCAAGGATTTGAGATACCACAAGAAATACAAGATAAAATGGGCACGCCCTTTTATACGACCAAAGATACCGGCACAGGCCTCGGTCTGGCTATTTCAATCGGAATCGCCGAAAGGCATAAAGCAACTTTTGATTTTGAATCTGATGATAGTGGAACAACTTTTAAGATAATTTTTCCAATTATAGCGAACCCGGATGATGCAGTTCCTATCGCTCTTTAATATCCACAGATATTATAAGTGCCATTGATATTTTTAATTCTTCGGCGACCACGTTTTTCAAGGAGTCTATATTTGAATAAGCCGGCTTAACCTTTGCATAAATGTTTCAGAAATTGGGCACCTTATCTTATTAGGGAGTGTCCCGAAGGCGAATGTTGGTAATTGCGGAGGGGTAGGGGTGCGGGTTTTAGCATTATTGCTCGCGGTAATAATACTTCTGTTGCTTAGCTTGGCTATAAAAGTGGAAGTGAATTTTCGCTATAAGCGAATCGAAAAAAAAGATCACATTGAAATCAATATTCGTGTTTTTCGCGGATTATGGCGTATTCAGTATCAAATCCCCAGCATCCAATTAGAGTGGGAAAAAGGGCCGCAGATTGAAATGGAACAAGCTGCAAAAACAAAAGCCGCTGAACCCCAACCAAAAAAAACATTGCGTATGCGCTATTTACGAATAGAGTGGCTTTATCGTTTTTGGCCGAGGGTTCCTTCTTTGTTGCACAGTATAAATCAGATAAAACGGCAACTGTACAGGGGGATCCGATGTAAGGCTATTAATTGGCGGGTTGAAATTGGCCTAAAAGATGCGGCTGATACGGCGATTGCTGCGGGAAGCTTTTGGACGATGATCAGTTTCGCACTTTCCCATCTTTATCAAAGGGTGACGGTCGAGGCCAGACGTCCGGAGTTGGCGGTTATTCCGCAATTTAAGGAACAGGGCTTCCTCTGCGATTTTCAATGCATATTTCAATCAAGAATCGGTCATATTATTTTTGTTGGATTTAATGCATTAAGAACGATAAGGCGGGGTATAAGGGGGTAAACGGGTATGGGTAATCATCCGATTGAAGCTTTGATGAAAACTGCTATGGAGAGTATCCAGCAGATTGTTGATGTTAATACCATAGTGGGGGATCCGGTGGAAACGCCGGATGGTTCCGTTATTATTCCAGTATCAAGGGTTTCTTGTGGGTTTGCAGCGGGCGGCAGTGAATTCACCTTGGCAGAGGGCGATAAAGAGAATGCGAATCCAGGAGAACAGGCAAGTGCGTTGCCCTTCGGTGGCGGTGCAGGAGCCGGTGTGTCAGTACGGCCGGTGGCTTTTGTGGTTGTAGGCAACGGGAACATCCGGCTCCTTCCTGTGGACGGGGATGTGGTAATTGACCGCTTGCTTGATACGGTGCCTGATCTGTTAGATAGGATTATGGAAACGTTTCAAAGCAAGAAGAAGAAAACTACGGATGAGATTATCATTGCCCACGACTAAACGGAACGACTTGAATTAAGGGTATTGTAAAATAGGACAAACAAAATAGTCTAAACAACATAGTGCAAACAACATAAGGCAAACAAAAAGGAACGGGCTCCTCGTTCTTTTTTGTTTGCCTTTTTCATATTTTTAGGCAGGGGGGGTGGGAAATGGTTAATCTCATTTGGCTTTTAATGTTGGCAATTGGAATTATTGTTGCCGCCTTCAATGGGCACATTGAAAGTGTAACAACTTCGGCGCTGAAAGCGGCGGAGCTGGGAGTAGGGGTTGTCATTGAATTAATCGGCGTGATGTGCTTATGGCTGGGGCTAATGCGCTTAGCAGAGGATGCCGGCTTTATTAAAGGGCTGGCGCGTCTGTTTCGCCCGGCAGTGCGTCGGTTATTTCCGTCGCTTAAGCCAGATAGCCCTGCGCTGGGAGCAATTATTATGAATTTAAGTGCCAATATCTTGGGTTTAGGTAATGCCGCTACCCCCTTTGGACTGAAGGCCATGCAGGAACTGCAGAAGGAAAACCCGACACCCGATACGGCAAGTCCGGCAATGATTACCTTCCTTGCCTTAAATACTTCTTGTATTACTATAATCCCGGCGACAATTATTGGCGTGCGGCTTAAAGCAAATTCTGCCAATCCGACGGAAATTATTGGAACAACAATCGTGGCAACGGGCTGTGCAATGACCGTCGCAATCATCGTGGATTACATTATCCGGCACAGGAGGAGAAAATGAGGATTATTGCCGAGATTTCTCGTTGGGCGATTCCATTGCTCCTGTTAGTGATCCCGGTACTGGCGTACCTGCGCAAAGTACCTGTCTATGAATCCTTTGTGGCGGGAGCGGAGGAAGGGTTTAAAACAGGGGTTCGGATTCTTCCTTTCTTGATCGGAATGTTGGTGTCTATAAGGGTGTTTGTCGATTCCGGTGCTCTGGAGATAATAGCACGTTGGTTACAGCCATTTTTTGCGTTTTTCGGCCTGGATCCG
>CAYWSF010000227.1:0-3454 GCA_964460725.1 uncultured Desulfosporosinus sp. | reverse complement strand
ACCGCCATGCCGTAGATAAACAAAGATCAACAATCTTATCCAAAGCCTTTGGCTGTGCCAACTTTTCAGCAGCGGCTCCCATTTTCGCAAGCAGTGCCGGCTGTGACATCAGCTCCTCCACCTCTTTCCACAAGCGCTGCCCGTTTAAATCCGAGTCCTTAATCAGGCGGGCGGCACCCCCTTGAACCAGAGCCTGGGCATTATATTCCTGATGATTCTCTGCCGCAAAAGGATAAGGAATTAACAGACTGGGAACACCGGCAATCATCAACTCGGCCAGGGAGGCTGCCCCGGCACGGCCAATGTATAGGTCGGCACAGGCTAAGGCTTCCGGCATATCTTTCAAATACTCCAGAACAAGCCACCCCGGACGTTCCCAGGTAATTGACCTTTTCTTTAACTCCTCCAAGGTTTCCAGATGAGTAGCCGTTCCCGTTGCCCAAATTACCTGAATATCTGGGCGCTGACTTAAATGCTCCAAGACCTCGATCATGGCTTGATTAATGGAGCGCGCTCCTCGGCTCCCGCCGGTTACCAGCAAAGTCAAACGATCTGAGCGCAGCTTAAAATGTTTTGCCCCTGCTTCTCTGGACACAGTTCCGATTTCCGGGCGGACCGGGAGCCCAACCAGTTCCAACTTTTTTTTTACACCAAAACGCGGCATACTCTCAGGAAAAGTTACCATCACCCGGCGTACAAAACGTGCTAAAATCCGATTGGTAATCCCCGGTAAAGCATTCTGTTCGTGCAACAAAGTAGGAAAATTAAATAGGGCTGCCGTCAACACAACCGGGCCGGACACATAACCCCCGGTTCCCACTACAAGATCGGGATGAAACTTACGCAATTGTTCCTTCGTCTGCCAAAGGGCTTTGAAACTTTTACCAACCACTTTCAAAGTCTCCAGGTTTAATTTGCGCGGCAGCCCTTTGCCGGAAATCCCCGCAAAGGCAATGCCGGCCTCCGGCACCAAACGTGCTTCCATCCCATCCCGTGTTCCCACGTAGAGTATTTCAGTCTTGGCGTCATGGGCCAATAACCCTTTGGCAATAGCCAACGCCGGATATATATGCCCCCCTGTTCCACCGCCGGTCAACATTACACGCATTTTTATCCCCCTTCCCTACCTTACTTCACGCGAAATATTTAACAGGATACCAACCCCGAGCAAGGTGAATACCAATGATGTTCCCCCATAACTAATAAACGGCAAGGTAATACCGGTGACCGGCAATACTCCGCTCACAACACCCATGTTGATCATCGCCTGTATAGCCACCATGGCTGTTAAGCCAACGGCAAGAAAACCCTTAAATAGATCCGGCGCCCGCATGGCAACCCGCAATCCGCGCCAAACAAAAAGAAAAAACAATAAAATTACCAAGGAAGCACCGATAAACCCCAGTTCCTCGCCGATCATGGCAAAAATAAAATCCGTATGGTTTTCCGGTAAATAAAGAAACTTCTGGCGGCTTTGTCCTAAACCTAAACCGAACAAACCACCCGGACCCAGCGCCAAAAGCGCCTGAATCGTCTGATACCCATTCCCCAACGGGTCTGCCCACGGATCCAGAAAAGCCAGGATGCGCCGCATTCGGTATGGGGCTGCGGCAATGGCAGCAGCTACTAAGCCAAGCCCTGCCCCTACCAATGCGAAAATATGTCCAAACCGCGCGCCGGCCGCAATCAACAGGAAAAATGTTGTCGCCGCTACCACTAAGGTCGTTCCCAAATCCGGCTGCAGCATGATCAAGGCAGCAGTTATTCCAAGCAAACCAAGGATTGGCAGAACCCCTTTGCGAAAGGATTGAATTTTATGGGGATCAAGTGCCAGCAGATGAGCCATCACTAACACCATAGTAAGTTTAATTACTTCAGAGGGCTGAATGGACAATGGCCCCAACCCAATCCAACGGTATGCGCCATTTACTTCACGCCCGATTCCCGGAATTTTTACTGCAACCAGGAGGACTATCGCTAATAAGAGAGCCGGTTTGACATATTTGCGCAACACGCGCAAGTCTATCCGCAAACTGATCAACATCGCTGCCAGTCCGGCAGCAACCCAGACTATCTCCATCTTAATAAAGTGGTAAGGGTCATCGTACAACATATACCCTCTGACAGCACTTGAACTATATACCATGATAAAGCCGATCCCTAACAGTGCCAAAACCACGCCCAGCAAGACGAAATCCGGTCGCTGCCTTTGCATTTATAGTCCCCCTTTAAGGTCAAATGGGTTTCCTATAATGCTTACGCACCACCTCTTTAAACAATGCCCCTCTTTCTTCAAAACTTTTAAACATATCCCAACTTGTACAAGCCGGCGACAATAATACAACATCCCCAGGTACCGCTTCCGCGATCGCCTTCTCTACCCCATCTGTAAAAGTATCGGCTCTGATAATCCTTGGCACCCCTTCATCCCGGGCGGCCTGTTCCATCTCATCAGCGGCTGCGCCCAATAACACCAGGCTTTTGACCTTAACCCGCACAACCTTCATAAAATCATGAAAATCAAGTCCTTTATTCTTGCCGCCCGCAATCAGAACCAAAGGTTCGTCAAACGCCTGTAAGGCTTTGGCAGCTGCATCCGTATTAGTCCCTTTAGAATCATTGACAAAGAGAATTCCCTCAAACGTGCCCACAATTTCTTGCCGATGCTCTACTCCTTTGAAGTGAGCGAGTCCTGCGGCGATTTCAGGCCAGGAAAGGCCTAGCGCACGTGCTGCCGCCGCAGCTGCCATAACATTTTCCAGATTGTGTATACCCCGCAGCTGAAGCTGCTGCGGTGAAATAATCGGGACGATCTTCCCCTTTTCTGCAAAGACGATTTGTTCTCCATGTAAGCTAATCCCCTCGGGCAAAAAGGAAGTCGGACTAAAATACATAACTTGACTGCTTAAACCTGGCCCCAAAGCCCGTACTAACGGATCATCCCAATTCAGGATCGCCCAATCCGTCCCAGTTTGGTTTTCAAAAATACGGGCCTTAGCCCTCAGATATTCTGACAGCGTACCATGCCGATCCAAATGATCCGGAGTAAGATTCAGTAAAATGGCCACATGGACACGCAGCTGATCAATAAACTCAAGTTGAAAACTGGAAAGTTCGGCAACAACAATGCCATCTTCCCGTAAATTGTTTACTTGCCCGCTTAAAGCCACGCCGATATTTCCGGCAGCTACCGCAGGCCGACCGGTTCGTTTCGCTAATTCACCGATTAAAGACGTGGTGGTAGTTTTCCCATTAGTACCTGTTACCCCAACACAAAAAGCCGGGCAATCATACATGGCCAGCTCAACCTCACTCCACACGGGGATCTTTTGAGACAACCCTTCCTGCACTAAGGAAAGCGCCGGAGATACCCCTGGGGATAAAACAATCAGCTCCGGATTTATTTCTCTTAATTCCGGTACATAGCCAAAGATCATGTGCTGCTGATCAATTC
>CAYWSF010000226.1:1888-3484 GCA_964460725.1 uncultured Desulfosporosinus sp. | reverse complement strand
GCATTACTTGAAACAAAAGTTCAGGTTCAAATGACACGTTCATTTGAGATACCTGCTCACAGTAGTTTTCTGCCGCTAGGTCATAACGAGCAGGTAGTTCCGCTAAAATTTTGCGCAAATGCCATGTGATATTTGCTTCTGAACGAGTTACCAGTTCAGCATGAAGTTTATTAAGACGTTGTTCCTGCTCAGATTTTGTTTTAGCTGCACTGGCAAAAAAACCTGCTTTAAAACCACGTTGCCTGGAATTAAGGAAATGTTTAGCTAGTTCCCGCGTTTCAAAACTAAACAAAGGAGCATTTTTCAAGAGCTTGTTTATCTCTGTCATAGTCTCAGAATCGATGGTTTCCGCTAAAGAATTTAACTTTTTAATTTTCTTTTCCAGATCCTGAAAGGCAATTAAGGTTTCCTGCTCATTAATGGCTTGTTCCTTTATCCAAAGATGAGGTTCACGAAGAACCGCTTGTTGTTTAAAGAAAAATTTGTTATGACGATGTATTACCTGGCGTACGGAGCGGCTAACCGTGGAAATTACGAGTTCTGATGCTGTTACATGTAACTCTGATAACATTTTTTCCAATTGTTCCAATTGGCAATAGGGTGAACTATCTTCCAAAAGACTTGTAAAATAAATTCTTAATGGTTTCAAGTCCCATTGTTTCAAACCTTGGGTTAGCTGAGTATAAAAATCGTCCAGAGAAAGCTCCAAGTCAAGATGTTTATCGATCTGATTGACGATCAGTACATAAGGAATTTGGCGGGATTGCAAAATTTTCAAAAAACCAAAATTCACCTGAGACTCTACATGATTATAATCCGTCACGTAAATTGCCAGATCCGCCAAGAGTATTAAAGAATTTTCTGCCTGCTCATGGCCACTCTCAATTGAATCAATTCCAGGAGTGTCGATATAACTCAGCCCCTCAGGCGCAGCCCCAAAAAGCTCCAGGTATTCTATATTTGGATCCTGACATAATGCATGGAATTGTTTACGCTCTGGTAACGCGACCCTGGCAGAGAGCTGGTGCTTTGACCATAACCCGATCTCCAACGATTTACCCGGTCTGATGTATACGGAATTCATACTTGAAGACAGTGGACTTACCGGCAGGAGGTTATCCTCACCCATTAATACATTTAATAACCTGGATTTGCCTGAAGAGACATAACCATAGCAAGCTACAACTACTTCCTGGTGTTCAAGCTTTAGTCGAAGGGTGTTGAGAATCTGTGCATTCAGCTTGTCTCCGCAACTATTAAAGCTTGCATAAAGATTATCCAGATGTGAATCCAAGTTATCCAGACTAAGTTTTTCAGTAGACATGGTTACCCCCATTACATTCTGCTTGTTGTCTTTAATCATAGTACTTTTTGCTTCGGGACCACAATAATCCCTATTCGTTTATGTTCGCTATAAAGCAATAATTTTCCTCTTTACCGTGCCTACATCGCTCTCGACGTGACGGTATTGATACCCTCGCACCAATATCTATCTGGGCACGAACGGTTTTGCTATTTTGTTCTTGGATTATTTTTATTGATAGGGGAAGTAAATGCAGAGATATTGTTTTTATAACAAAAAAATTGCATATTTCA
>CAYWSF010000226.1:0-1788 GCA_964460725.1 uncultured Desulfosporosinus sp. | reverse complement strand
TAGGGGAAGTAAATGCAGAGATATTGTTTTTATAACAAAAAAATTGCATATTTCACGTCAAGGTTAGCCATACTAATTCAGTAAAAAGATTAAGAGGTGAATTTAAAATGGCTTTAATCCCTTATGAACCTTTCCGCTTAATTGAACCATTCTGGAATGAAATGGATAGGATGTTCACGCGCCATGGAAAAGATGACGTATCTGAGTGGCTGTACCGTGTTGATGTGGATGAAACGCCGAGCCAAGTGATTGTCACGGCAGAAATTCCTGGTATTGAAAGTAAAGAAGATTTAAATATTCATGTTAATGAAAATCTTCTAACGATCCAGGGAGAAGTAAAATGTATACAGCAGGATGAGAAGCGTGTGTCCAGGCATTCAGAGCGTTATTACGGAACTTTTATCCGTAAGATAACTCTTCCCACTTTGGTTAAGACTGATGGCTCACATGCAAGTTATCGCAATGGTATTTTAGAATTGACATTTGAGAAAGATCAACATCCCGCTGCACGCCGAATTGAAGTTGACTTTCATTAATATTATGAAAATAATTTAACAAGGACTTGTCACAAGGAGTTGGCTGGAGAGATGGCAAGGTTTGCAGGAAGTAAGCAGAATAATAAAAAAATGAAATAAGAAGGAAAAGAAGGATAAGAAGGATAAGAAGGATACCGATGACTGCCAGGACGGTTATTATACGTTCTGGCTTTTTTATAGTAAAATAATAATTATTATGAGGTGTTATTAATGACTGGACCGGAGAAAAGGGAGTTCAAGGAAAATAAATATATCAACGGAATGGGCGAAGCGGCGGGGTATCAACAGGAGCGGAATTGGCTGGCAGCGGAATTGTCTGCCCAAGGTATTTGGGATGAGAGGGTTTTGGAGAGCATTCGTACCGTGCCGCGCCATATGTATGTCAGTCCGGAACAGGCCGAATATGCTTATTATAACGCGCCATTAGCAATTGGAAAAGGGCAGACGATCAGCCAGCCATATATCGTGGCGCTTATGATTGAGGCCATATCGCCGTGCCAGGCAGACCGGGTACTGGAAATTGGAACCGGATCAGGTTATGCCGCAGCCGTTCTTTCCCGCCTTGTATACAGAGTATATACCATTGAACGGCATACTGAACTGGCTAATGAGGCGATCAAGCGGATGGCAGATTTACACTATGATAATATTACGGTGCGAATAGGGGATGGTACCAAGGGTTGGCTGGAGGAGAGCCCGTTCGACGGGATTATCGTTACTGCTGCCGGACCAACAGTACCAAAATCCCTTAAAGAGCAGTTAACGGTGGGGGGGCAGCTTGTAATCCCGATCGGGGAGGCAGGACTGCAGCACCTATTGCGGGTACGCCGACTATCCTTGGAGAAATTTGAGGAGGAGACTCTTTGCCAGGTACGCTTTGTGCCTCTAATCGGGGAAGAAGGCTGGGATGACAAGGTTCAAAAATAGGGGTTATCGTGTATTTAAATTCAAGTGATTGCTCTTATGCGGGAAAGGTTTTAAATTTGAGAGGATATAAGACGGTATTTATCGAGAATTAATTTTGCTTTCCTTTTTAAAGACTTGCAGTATATAATTGGTTTTATACAATCAAATATTATAATGCACGTTATGGAAAGAAGAGAAAAGAGCAGTATGAGTAATTTAGATATTCGTAATGGCAAGATTGGCAAGTTGCTTTGGCAGTTTTCCTTACCGGCAATTGTCGGCACGGTAGTAAATGCTTTTTATAATATAGTAAGCAGAATCTTTGTCGGGCGAGGCGTGGGTTCCA
>CAYWSF010000225.1:0-3495 GCA_964460725.1 uncultured Desulfosporosinus sp. | reverse complement strand
CACGTATTAACCTCCTTTGAGCGACGGAGTCTGGCACCTACTGTCCAAATGACTCAGTCTGGTATGATTTGAAGTAAGATTGCTTGAGTTATTAGGAAAAGGTCCAGAATCCATAAAACCACCTCCTTTAAAATCCGAAATTCCTGAATGTGATGAGCAGGTAAAATAAAAAGACCTCCATAGTAAATAGAAGGTCTATAAACGCGTTATGGACCATCCTACTCGTTGAGCTTTAGCACTGCATAGCGTAGAGTTTTCTCAGCCACCTTGGGTAAAACCTTATGTCGGTAATACCTGTTCTACCCGATTGGCGTCTCTCGACATTTCTGGGCAGTGGCCTATGTTTATGCAGGAGCCTCACCTAACAGAGACTTAGAATTTGTACACTACATTATATGCACAATAAAGCAAATTCGTCAACAGCCTTGGGAAAATTCTACTTATGGCGGATTTTTATGGTTATAGCTAATTTTCTCTTAATTAATGAGATAGCTAAAGTCTTAATCAACCGGCGACTTATGTTTTGCCTTTTAACTGACTCCTGTGTTATAATTTAAAGTGAATTATTGACGTGATTATTGAGAAGGGGGTTGCTTAAATGGCAAAACATATTCAGACTATAGTGAAAGCAAATTTAAGTGCAACGGTGAAGACCGGAGGGTGCGGCAAGTGTCAAACATCCTGCCAATCTGCTTGTAAGACGTCGTGCACGGTTGGAAATCAAGTGTGTGTTAAATAAACATTTTGGCTTTGCTCAAATATAAATTACAGAACCCACCCGCAAAGGGCAGGGTTCTGTTCTATTTATCCGATAGGTAAGAAAGAGAGAGAACTTAAATGTTAGATTTAAATATATTAAACATTTTCAATATTCAAGGATATAGCATCAAGAAGAATGTTCATAGTTATCGTCAGGGAGATTTGTTTATTGCGCATGATGTTAATTCCGGCTCTTTGCATCTGCTGGATGAGGGAACATTTGATGTGATAAAGGCTTGCGAAGAATTGCAAGAGGCGGATAAGGAGATTACTCACGAAGGGATCAGCGATGTCCTTAGCCAAGCAGGAAAAAATGTAACAGAAGAACCGTCCCCCGGTTACCCCTGTTACACTGAAATCTTCACTGAACTGGATGAGCTGCGCCGGGAAGGGACGCTTTTCTCTGCGGAAGCGCCGGAAGTACCGCCGCTTTACCCGGAAAAGCCAATTGTCAAAGCTATTTGTTTACATGTTGCACATGATTGCAATTTACGGTGTAAATATTGTTTTGCCGGGACCGGGCCCTTTGGCGGGGACCGGACACTGATGAGTTTGGAGACGGGTAAGAAAGGAATAGACTTTGTTTTAGAGTTATCCGGTCATCGCAAGCAGTGTGAAGTTGATTTCTTCGGTGGAGAACCATTGCTAAACTTTAAGATGATAAAGGATTTAGTTGAATACGGGAAAAAAGCCGCAGCAAACCGCAATAAAACTATTAAATTTACCCTAACAACAAATGCTGTGCTATTAAATGAGAAAGTTCAAAAATTTCTCGAACAAGAGGAAATCAGCGTGGTCTTGAGCTTAGATGGCCGTCCGGAAGTTCATGATCGAATGCGGCCATACGCTGACGGTCGGGGGAGCTACGCCAAAGTTACTCCTCTCATTACACAGTTTGCGGCAAAACGACCGGAAAGTTCACCTTTTGCAGTAGGGAATTATTATTACGTGCGGGGAACGTATACGCATTTTAATTTAGATTTTGATCGGGACGTCTTGCACATCGCCGATCTGGGAATTAATCGGATTTCGATGGAACCGGTGGTCGCAGGTCCGGAGGATGCTTATGCTTTTCAAGCGGAAGACTTGACAAAGATTAGAGAATCGTATGATCGTCTCGGCGAGGAAATCTTAGTGCGTCGTACGCAAGATAAATCCTTTAGTTTCTTTCATTTTAATGTTGCCTTAGATCAGGGGCCTTGTCTGCTTAAACGGCTTTCCGGATGTGGTGCCGGTCATGAATATGTGGCAATTTCTCCGGAGGGAGATCTTTATCCGTGTCACCAGTTTGTCGGTCAGGACAAATACAAGCTGGGTTCCCTCTATAACGAAAACCCTTATCAACTCAAGGCCGAGCTGGTTCAGGCCTTTCGCTCGGCAAATATCTATGCCAAGTCGTCTTGTCGTGAGTGTTGGGCACGTTTTGCCTGCAGCGGAGGGTGTCATGCTGCTAACGTTGCCTTTACCCAGAAGCTGACAGAAGTTTACAAAATGGGTTGTGAGCTGCAGAAAAAACGTTTAGAGGCAGCATTTTATGTTAAAATTAAAGAAATTCTGCAAGATTCATACGCAGTGGACGTTTCGGAAATACGCTGTTAAGCTCAGATGTTCGGATCTTTATGGCGTCGCCGGGCATCCTTCTAATGCCTGACAGTCTCCTTTTTTCCCGCTATTCCTGTCGCTTAATATTAGGTTGGCTGGTTGGGGAAGGCATGGTACAATGATACTTAGAAATAATTTGTGAAGGAGGCGAAATTGTTTTGAAGAAAAAAACGCAGCGTATCTATGCAGGTATTCTTGCCGTGGTTGTTAGTATTGCCATGGTTGGTATGGGCATTTTTGGCTTATTTTTTAATGGGGATCAGTTATCTGCCGGCTCAAATGCAGCGACAGCATCTAATGCTGCGGCGG
The DNA here is from genome assembly GCA_964460725.1 of uncultured Desulfosporosinus sp. Taxonomy (GTDB): domain Bacteria; phylum Bacillota; class Desulfitobacteriia; order Desulfitobacteriales; family Desulfitobacteriaceae; genus Desulfosporosinus. Next base: position 825 of record CAYWSF010000225.1, on the reverse strand, counting down.
AATACCAAGACCAAAAGCTGCGCATAGAGGCAATGGCTCAACAGGCTGAGATTGACCCTGAGAATATCCATTTGCAAAAAGCTTTGGGAAATGAATATTTTAATGCGGGCATTGTCGCTCAAGAGGTTGCACCCGCTGAAGTACAAGATAACTTTATGCATGCTGCCGAAATCCTTCAGAATGTCACTGAAACTGAAAAAGACGAAAATATTTTGCTTGTTTTAGCATTATCTGCTTATTTTAGCGGTAATAATGAACTGGCAGAAAATAGTTTTAAAGGGTCGCTGGAGATTAACCCGGATTCCCTGCACGGTTTAACCAACTACGGTATTTTCCTTTCCCAAGCGAAGCAGGATTGGGCCGGCGCTCTTAATCAGTGGCAAAAGGCCTTGACGTTAGCACAGGACGATTCGGATAAAGAGCAGATCCAAGCGATGATTAGTCAAGCTCAAAGCGAACTGGAGACTAAGGCGGAAAATGGCACTTCAAATCCAGCGAGTGAATAATTTGCGTTATTAATAGTATAAGTACCGGCATGGAGGAGAAATAAGAAATGCATTTCACAACGTTAGCGAGTGGCAGTTCCGGTAATGCCATTCTTATCGGAGAGGACAACCGACATTTACTGGTTGATTGTGGGATCAGTGGAAAGAGCCTATTACGTAACCTTTCCCAGTTAAACATAGCGAGTTCGGAGATTGAGGGAATTGTCGTAACGCATGAACATGTGGACCATATCCGCGGCGTAGGTGTGCTCGCCCGTAAACTAAAGATACCGATCTATGCGACAGCCGGTCTGTGGGAGGTATTGAATCCTAAGCTTGG
>CAYWSF010000224.1:2596-3501 GCA_964460725.1 uncultured Desulfosporosinus sp. | reverse complement strand
TATCTGTGCGGCAGGACATACTGTTGAATACTTGGAGGAAATCGGAATTGCAGAAAGCATGAGGACAGTTATGTTAAGAGATCGGCTTCTTGGTGTGGGGGCAGAGCAGGCGGAAATGGTAATACTGGGTGGCATGGTCTCAAAGGATTATGAAGTACGTGAAAGGAACCTGAAAATAGCGTTTGGCATTGGGATGAATATAAATATTAGTGTTTAAACCGCTCAGCACCCGGTTCACACGGACATGACGATTTTAAGTTACACTAAAGCGCTGCCATCGGCCTTATACGTTACATTATTAAGGTCTGACAAAGTTACTGATTCGTGGGGTGATCAAATGGAATACAGAGAAATGTCGTATGAGATAACTGAAGTTGCGAGATTGTATAATAGATTAGCAAATTTTATTAAGGACGAAACAGGCGATGAGTATTTTAATTTTAATGAGCTATCAGAAGAAGGTTTAGAAGACCAATTATTATCATTCGTAAACGATCCCATGAAGAGAATTTACATTGTGAAGGAAAATGATAATGTTATTGGGTTTATTGCCGGTGAAATAATAAACTGTTTTCTTCCCATATCGAAAATTTCAAAAGTAGGTTATGTGGCTGGTGCCTACGTTTTGCCGGAGTATAGAAGAAAAGGCATAATGACAAGTCTTGAACAAATGCTTACAAATTTTTTCAAGGAAAAATCTATATCATATGTTGAATTAAACATTATTTCAAAAAACTTATTAGCGAAAAAAAGTTGGAGAGGTCTCGGCTATATCACATTCAGGGAACAAATGAGAAAGAAAATCTGATTGTAGGGTGAAGCACTCATCCCCTCCAGCTCTGTAGTATACTTATATGACTAATACCAAGAAAACGCATGGAGAGTAATTTTCATAACGTTTTGTG
>CAYWSF010000224.1:0-2586 GCA_964460725.1 uncultured Desulfosporosinus sp. | reverse complement strand
TTGAGGAAATCATGAACGGCATATAGTCGCTATGGTACCGTGGCGGTCCGTTTTGCCGGGAACGAAGCGAGAGGAAAGGGTCTGTAAACCTTTGGGCCTTCACCCTCTTTGCGCCTGAGCGCAGCGAAAGGAATGAAAAATATAATGTTTTTAGATAATGAAGTTCACCCCAAAAACAGTCCAAGTGAACTATTTAGATTAAGAGATAGCATTTATGCTGCTGATTTAGTTATTGCGTCTTTATGTTGGTTGGATTTTTTTACATGGCTATCAAAAAATCCATCATCCAGGAAATTTATTTGTGAAAGTTTAAAAATTGCTGAACGGCCTTGTGAAGTTATGTTAACGCTTCTTTTGGCAATGGGATTGATAATTAAAGAAAATGATGTGTATAAATTAGCTGAAATATCAGAGGAATTCCTGGTTAAAGATTCTAAATTTGATATTGGACCTTACTTCTCGTCACTTCGTGAAAGACCAATATGTAAAGATATGTATAATATTCTGAAAACGGACAAGCCGGCAAGTTGGGGCAGCAAAGAGGATGGTAAGGAATGGCAGTTGGCGATGGAAAGAGAAGACTTTATGATGGAATTTACGGCTGCTATGAATAGTCGAGGTAATTATCTTGCTCCTGACTTGGCAAAGAAATTAACTTGTAAAGGGTATAAAAAGTTGTTGGACATAGCAGGCGGATCTGGGATATATGCTTGTTCAATAGTTAAAGAAAACGATGATCTTGAAGCTGTAGTAGTAGAAAAACCCCTTGTTGATAGAGTTGCAAAAAGTTATATATCAAAAAACGGGTTGAATAATAAAGTATCGGTTTTACCATTGGATATGTTAAAGGAACAATTACCATATGGATTTGATATACATCTATACTCACATGTATTCCATGATTGGAATCAGAAAACAGTGGTTAATCTTATTGAAAGTTCTTATCTAACACTAAACCCTGGTGGTATGATAGCAATATATGATATGCATGTAGATGTAGATCAGACAGAGCTGTTAGCTGTGGCGGAATATTCTGTTTTACTTATGTACTCAACTGAAGGTAAGTGTTATTCGATAAAAGAAATAAGTGAATATCTACATAATGCTGGATTTCAGGATATAAATGTAAAGGTATCGCTAGCGAACAGGAGCTTAATAACTGCAGTAAAACCGGATTAAATTCGTGACGTCGTTTACAGAGAAGAAGGATGTCTGAACAACTCCGGATGATTTGGGTATAACCAATTACACGAAATATGAAACATTTCCGTTAAGTCTTTTCAGTGTTTTGGGGTTTGGGCTGTGTTCTTGCGCGGCCTGCCCCCCTTTTTTGCGCATTATAACTAATTGTGAAGCACTTAGTTGCTTTTTTCTTCGCAATAATACCGCTCACCGGTTTTTCGATTATAATAAACCCGAAGTTTTCTTCCATCACTTGGATCAATAGTTATCTCCTTAGTTTTTTTGAACCCGGCTGGAACGTCTATCCCGTGGTTTTTTCGATACCGCTTATCCCAAATTACATAGGTTATTATAGCAAAAGCAATTATAAATATTTGAATAAGAATATAGAAACCGACGATTCTTAGCATAAATTATTCCTTCTCAATTACTACTGCCGTACCGAATGCCAAGACCTCACTCATGGTTTGACCAATTTCACTGGAATCAAATCTCATCATCACTATCGCATTAGCACCCATAGCTGCTGCATTCATAACGAGACGGTCGATTGCCTGTTTACGGGCATCTTCCAGCATAGAAGTATATTCGTGGATTTCTCCACCAACGAGACTTCTTAGGAATGCCATAATATTTCCGCCCAGCCCCCTGCTTCTTACGATTAACCCAAAAACTTGACCCTTTACTTCTTTTACCTTGTAACCTACAATGTTTTCAGTAGTAACAACTATCATTCAAAATACCTCCTTCAAATATAAGATTGAATAACGTTACAACATACGAATTAATGCTCTTAACTGTTATTATTTTTAATTAATAATACCCATAACCTTTTATCAAATAACCACTTCTTAATAAAAAGTTTTTATTTATTTACTTATCACCTCAATAATATTTTAGAGACTAAACCATTTCCTGTCGATGGATTCATAGTTAACTTTAGTTGAATAAGTTAACTCATAGGAAACGTCCTCCCGAAAAATACTATAATCCTGCCTTGAACCGGCTGAGGCCGTGGCTTTGAACACTGGATATAGGGACATGACATGATAGGAGTAATATATGTAATCTGATTGTCTATGATGATGAATTAATCGCCTGTCTACCTGTCTAATAAATGAGAATCTAAAGTTTGAAGGTTTTGAAACAGTAATTTATGGGTGGTTTAGTGGGCGGTTTAATCTGAATCTGAAAAGGTCATTAAGAAAGAATCTTGGCCTTTTTTTCTTTTTAAGACACTATAGTAACTTATCATTGAATGAGACTGATGTGGTGAAAGACATTGGAAGATATACAATTGAAAAGAAAGTAAACGGTATAATGATAGATAACAGAAAAAGGGGTGAATCAAAATGAATAGGATCCTTTTGGTCGAAGATGATTTAGGCTAGATTGATGGATTAG
>CAYWSF010000223.1:0-3512 GCA_964460725.1 uncultured Desulfosporosinus sp. | reverse complement strand
CCCACCCCCGGATTGGTAAAAATAAGGCCAGCAGAAGCGTTCCCACTGTAACATAGCCTGCTCCAACGATGCCACCCAACAACCACTTGCCACTTGCTTTCGCCGTCCAGTATCCGCCAACAAGACAACTCAACAACAAGCCGAAATCCAGCAAGCTGATGATACTTTGGCTTCCAAGATTCAAAACACTTAATGCCATTCCTGTTAAGAGGGTCAAGACCGTAACCAGCAAGGCTACGGTAATTCCCCTTAAGATGGATGAGCCCATCCTCCTCCCCCCCTTTTTAATACTATCCTGCCAGAGCGTATTATGCTTCTTGTACCATAAATACGTCGAACCGGGCCCATACATTCCTCCTGGCAACCACTTTTATCCATTATCATGTCGTGTTCTTCGGGAATATAGTGTGCTAAGACACAAAAGGGAGGCGTCTAAAATGGATTATGCACGATATATCGTTAAAGCAGGTGATTCAATTTATAAGATTGCCAAAGCCTACAACCTGGAAATGGCCGCTATCATCCAGCTAAATCAACTAAAACATCCGGATCGCATATACACAGGTCAGGTTCTGCTGCTCCCCGTCCAAGCATACTCTGAACCTGCTCCATCGGAGGATATCCCAGAACCGAACTTTACATATGCCATGTGGCTCTATGAAGCTTATGCAGGTAAAGATTCGGAATTAACTTCCGCCACCACTTACCTTTACCAGGCAGTGCTGCTGGATCACCCGGATTTCGATGCCTTGTTAAGGCCAATCGCTTATGATGAAATAGGACATATTGAAAAGTTAGCCCTTGCCTTACGCCATCTGGGTGTGGACCCCAGGTACGGTTCATTAAGAAACGGTTATTGGTTCGATTGGCGATCACGTTATATCAACTATACCGGCGACCTTTGTTCACTCCTCGACCATAACATTGAAGATGAGGCCAAAGGCCAGCGCACATATCTCGAACTCGCCCAAAAGATATCCATTCCAGAAATTCAATGCATTCTAACAGAAATGGCTGCCGACGAAGAACGTCACTATCATCTCTTCTGTCAAGCGAAGGAGCAATACTGCAGCGAACAAGGATGTCCGCCACCGCCGCCTTGTTCCCCGCCGCCAATCTATACCCCGCTCGAAACTCCGGATACTACAGAAACTACGGAAACTACGACCGATTGTTCGGAATCGCATGAAGGTGGAAAAGGATAAAAAAATAATTCTTTGGTATACAACAAGAAAAGCACCTGAAGTAAGATGGCTTAAAACCATACTTGCTTTAGGTGCTCCTTAAAACGTCAAATTCATCCACACTTTTAAAGACTCTCCGCCTATATTAGATTCCCACACGCAAGATTCTTCGCACGTATCGAGTTCCTCCACATAAGACTCTCCGCCTAGATCAGATTCCCCGAGCGCATCAAGTATCCCACACGTATCAAATTATCCGGGATCAGCTTCTGAAACATTTAGTTCGAGAATCTCTGCGAGTGATTCATTTAGTCCCTCTTTACCGACTCCCGTCTGTGCGGAAAAAGGCAGAATCAGGGACACATTCGGAATATCTAATGCCCCGGCAATAACCTTCAAGTGCTTTTGCCACTGTCCACGGGCAATTTTGTCGGCCTTAGTAGCTACCACCAGGGTTGGTAGCTGCATGACCCGCAGCCACTGCTGCATTTCGATATCTTCCACACTCGGGGCATGTCTGATATCGACAATTTGAATCACTGCCCGCAGCTGGCGGCGTTTTTTCAGATAGACCTCGATCATCGGCCCCCATTGCACATTTATCTTTTTCGACACTTTTGCATAGCCATAACCCGGCAAATCCACCAGGAACCATTGATCATTGACCAAGTAAAAATTTAATGTTCGTGTTTTTCCGGGGGTATTGCCCGTGCGTGCTAAATTACGCCGCCCGAGAAAACTATTTATTAAAGAGGATTTGCCGACATTTGACCGTCCGGCCATCGCAATCTCCGGCAGCTCGCCGGCAGGATACTGACTAGGTTTTACCGCAGAAGCGATATATTCAGCCTTATGAATGACTATCAAGGTTTAACAGTTCCTTCCCTTTTTCAACTCATGACATCCGGCCTTTGTTCATCAATCCGTTCATTAATTGGAATTCCCTTTGCTCCATAGACAGGTGGTATAAGGGGCTCAACTTGAACTTCATCAGATTTAGCCAAGGGCAGAAGCGCAAGTTTCAACACTTCTTCAATGCGGCTCACAAAATGGAATTCCATTTGTTTACGAACGTTCTCGGGTACATCTTCTTCTAAATCCTTGCGGTTTTCCGCAGGCAGGATTACAGCTTTGATTCCTGACCGGTGGGCTGCCAGGACTTTTTCTTTAACCCCACCGATGCGTAAAACGTTACCGCGCAAGGTTATTTCTCCAGTCATCGCCAGATCCGAACGTACGGAGCACCTCGCCAAAGCCGAAGCCATCGCAGTTACAATCGTCACCCCGGCCGAAGGGCCGTCTTTGGGAGTAGCACCTTCCGGAACGTGGATGTGCAGGTCTGTTCGCTCATGGAAGTCTTCTTCAATACCAAGGCTGAGGGCATGTGCCCGAATAAAAGTCCAGGCTGCTTGCGCCGACTCCTTCATCACATCCCCAAGCTGTCCGGTTAATGTCAAGTGCCCTTTTCCCGGCAAGGGGGTTGCTTCCACCGTTAGAACTACTCCGCCAACTTCGGTATAAGCCAGCCCCGTTACCGCCCCGATTTCGGGATCCTTCGCCGCCTCTTGGAAATGATAACGCGGTGCACCTAAAGCAGACTCTACATCTTCAAATGTCAGTGTATGCGGTTCCCATTCTTTTTTCACCCAACGAACGGCTACTTTCCGGCATAAATTTGCTATCTGCCTCTCTAAAGACCGTACTCCGGACTCCCGCGTATACCCTTGAACCAGCTTAAGCAAAACGTCTTCATCAAAGGTTAAGACATCCTCGGTTAGTCCATGCACTTCCATTTGCTTTGGTACGAGATAACGTGAGGCAATATTTACCTTTTCATCTTCCGTATACCCGCTCAAAGTAATAACCTCCATCCGATCCAAGAGCGGACGGGGAATGGAGTGCATTATATTAGCGGTCAGCACAAAGAGGGTTTGCGAAAGATCAAAGGGGAGTTCCAAATAATTATCCGTAAAGGTATTGTTTTGTTCCGGATCCAAAACCTCTAAGAGAGCGGATGCCGGGTCCCCGCGAAAATCCGAATTCATCTTATCTATCTCATCTAAGAGAAAAACCGGATTACGGGTTCCTGCGGTGCGAACACCCTGGATAATCCGTCCGGGCAAAGCCCCGATATAGGTGCGGCGGTGTCCTCTGATTTCCGCCTCATCACGCAGCCCGCCTAAAGACATGCGGACAAATTTACGATCCAAAGCCCGGGCAATGGATTTAGCCAATGATGTCTTGCCGGTTCCCGGCGGCCCTACCAAGCAAAGAATAGGACTTTTCATTTTGGGCGTTAGTTTTCGGATTGCCAAAAACTCCAGAATA
>CAYWSF010000222.1:1808-3535 GCA_964460725.1 uncultured Desulfosporosinus sp. | reverse complement strand
AGGGGATCAGCATTTCACAATGCACATATTGCGCAAAGGCATGTTGACGAATTGCCTTTACTAATCTCTCAATTCCTACTTTCCTCTTTGCCGAAATATAAACGTGATCACCTGCAGTTTCCGGGATTTCCTCATCCACTAGATCGATCTTGTTATAAGCATAGATAACGGGGATATTCGCGGCGCCAAGGTCCCTTAGGGTCTCGCGCGTAACCTCCATCTGTTGCTCATAATGGGGATTCGAATAATCCACGACGTGAATCAGAATATCCGCTTCGGCTACTTCCTCCAGCGTTGAGCGAAATGCCTTAATTAGATGGTGCGGCAGTTTACTGATAAAACCTACTGTGTCAGTTAGCAAGAAGGATTTATTATCCGGTAACTTAATACCTCTCACTGATGTTTCCAAAGTAGCAAACAACATATCCTTTTCAAATACCTGCTTTTCAGTTGTCGGATTATATAAATCCATTATGGCATTTAAAACAGTTGATTTGCCGGTATTGGTATAGCCAACTAAAGCAATCACCGGTATGTCATTCTTTTTGCGCCTTTTCCGTTGGTTTTGACGCTGTGTAACCAGTGTTTCCAATTCCTTATTCAAGCCGCTGATTCTATCTTCAATCTTTCTGCGGTCGAGTTCCAGTTTTTTCTCACCGCCACCTCTATTTCTTAGCCCTGTGCCGCCGCCACCGCCCTGACGGCTTAAGGTAACGCCAAGGCCGGTTAAGCGTGGCAGCATATACTGCAGGGTGGCAATTTCTACCTGGAGCTGCGCTTCCTTTGTTTTTGCCCGCTGTGCAAAAATGTCTAAAATCAGGACCGTGCGGTCTATCACCTGGCAATCTAATATTGACTCCAGGTTACGAATTTGAGTAGGGGATAATTCATCATTACAAATCACCAGATTAGCATCCTGCTCCTCCAGTAAGGCTGCTGTTTCTTGAATTTTTCCCTTACCGATATAATGAGCCGGATTCACAGCATTCATGTTTTGGCTCTTTTCACCGACTATTTCTATCTCACAAGCTTCAGCTAAGTTAAACAATTCTTCCATAGAATATGCAAAGTCCGGTTTGTTGTTCAAATTAACACCTACTAGGATCGCTTTTTCTTTTGCTTCCACGTTTATTCCTCCCCATTCCAAACTTAAATTAAAAAACACAGGCTGGTTTACCTGTGGCAGTGAGTAATCACAAATTTCATCTCCATCAATCAATTTCATAACATCAAAAACGATACCCATGCCTTACTTATATTGCAGTATTATAATGCACAGCTTACCACCTTACTATAATATGGTTTGTTATGAATTTTGAGTATCTATTATCGAAATTGATTAACGTATATCGCTAGCAAAGGTTCTCTTAAAAATAGGTACACCAATCCCGCTCGATTACTAAACACTGAGGTAAAGCCTTTAAGCACTATTTAATTAGTTGCATAAAGTATTAAATCGGAGCCTAATATAACGAATACCCACTTTTTAGACAATCCTCCATTGCATTTGTTCTATATTGATTTATGTATTTATTATACCCCACCCATTAATACTTATCAATTGACATTGAAAGTAAAATCATTTACTCTTGACAAAATTGAGTTTATAGTGATTATATTTATTTTAACTTTCAAACCAATTAACTAACCTCTAATAAAATTACTATTTAGAAATGAGGAGTGTGTCAATTGGAGAAATCAAAAATGAATTCTAATGGTGTTTCCGG
>CAYWSF010000222.1:0-1708 GCA_964460725.1 uncultured Desulfosporosinus sp. | reverse complement strand
AATGAGGAGTGTGTCAATTGGAGAAATCAAAAATGAATTCTAATGGTGTTTCCGGCGGCGTGTACGGTCTGGCTTTCCTCGGCGCGCTGGTTTATTACTTTCAGCACGCTGCTACGTTATGGGCAGGGGTACTGGGTTTCTTCAAAGCCCTTTTGGCCTGCATTTCTGATCTACAAGCTGTTAGAGTTTCTAAAAATGTAGAACTTCCCAACTTCCGAATTTCCGAACAATCGAAGCCGCTTCTCATTAGCAATATGAACTGCACCCAGTCTACTCAAAGCGGAGCATATCAATAAAGAGAAGCGGCTTTTTTAACTTGTTAATAGCTTATCTATATTAATCGCTTAGATCTCTTATAGCTCATATAATCAAAGCGAAAGCAGCTTGATGATTTGTCGTTTATACCCGAGAAAGGCATCTGATACCAGAAACTCATCCCCCCGCGGCCGCGGCGTATCAATGATGATTTCATTTACAATCTCACCCGGCGGCCCGGTCATGATATAGACTCTGTCCGAAAGCAAAATTGCTTCGTCAACATCGTGCGTGATAAACAGCGTGGACATCCTGAGACGGTTCATAAGATCGAGATACCACCGGTGCATGGCACTTTTCGTAATTGCATCCAGAGCGGAAAACGGCTCATCAAACAGGGCCACCTCCTGTGAAAACAAATAAGTCCTCAACAGTGCACCGCGTTGGCGCATGCCGCCTGAAAGCTGGGCCGGATACTTCTTTTCCGTACCTTCCAGGCCGAAATCCGCAAAATGACTAAGGGCCTGTTCTCTGGCCTGACGCTTTGGCACCCCACGAATAAAAAGCGGTAAGGCGATATTATCCAGTACCGTCATATGGCGCTGCATCAAATCTTTTTGCTGCATGTAACTTACCTTACTGGCCTGACCCGTAATATCCTCGCCGTTGAGGAAAACCCGTCCGCTTTCAGGCGGAAGCACGCCTGCAATAATGTTGAATAAGGTGCTTTTTCCAATGCCGCTCACACCCAATAGACTCACCAGTTCATTTTCGCCAAGCCGGATGTTGATATCCTTAATGATTAATTCACCCACAAAACTTTTGCTAACGTGTTGCGTCTCCAGTTTAATTACGCCCATTTTAACTCCCTTATTGATGATTAGCTGCTTTATTCAGGCAGATAGGCATTTGTAAAGCCTTTTCCCGCCTCAAGTTTCTTGGGAATAAGTTGATTATCGTACATCCATGTATAAAAATTGTCCCAACGCTTTTGATCGATATATCCCCACTGTTCAACTTCGGCCTTATACTGATTTGCCAGGTACTTCTGGCTGGCCACTGCAAGGTCAAGGTCAATTTCCGGCGCATGCTTCACCAGAATTTTAGCTGCTTCTTCCGGGTTTGCGATGGCGTATTCATATCCCTTGGCCGCAGCCGCCAAAAACTTTTGTGCCGTCTCACCATTTGCCTTCAGGTAACCTTGACTTGCGGCAATCACCGGCGTATAAAAATCCAAAACCGGCTCAATGTCTTTAAATGTGAAGAAATTTGTCTCCAGACCCTTCAGCTCGGTAGCCACTCCGTCCCATCCGTAATAGATCCATACGGCATCCACATCACTTTGCAGTGCCGAAATTACATCCGTTACTGTACTGGGAATCATTTTCACCTTGTCGTAGTTGCCGCCGTCCTTGGTAATTACTTGCTTAAGAATCGCTTTTTCAATTGGGGT
>CAYWSF010000221.1:0-3547 GCA_964460725.1 uncultured Desulfosporosinus sp. | reverse complement strand
AACTACAACGTAGCCTTAGTCGAGCAACATGAGACGGTTTCATTAGTGAAGATTTCGGAGGAGGTAATTTCATTGAAAGTAATAGCCATTAACGGAAGCCCGCGAAAAGAATGGAACACGGCGATTTTACTGAATAAAGCACTGGAGGGCGCTGCTTCAAAGGGGGCAGAGACAGAACTCATCCATCTTTATGATTACAATTATCAGGGCTGCACAAGTTGTTTTGCCTGCAAATTGAAAAATGGTAAAAGTTACGGCAAGTGTGCTTTAAGCGACGAATTGTCGCCAATTCTTAATAAGATTGAGGGGGCCGATGCCTTAATACTCGGGTCTCCGATCTATTTTGGAATGGCTACAGGCGCGATGAAATCATTCATGGAAAGATTGATGTTTCAGTACTTTGTGTATGATGAGGACCAATCCACTCTTTTCACCAGGAAGATACCGACAGGTTTGATTTACACGATGGGTGTAACAGAGAGTCAGCTGAAACTAATGAAATTTGAGCGGACTCTCAAAGTTTCGGAAGTGTGTATGAAAAGGATTTTTGGTAAATCTGAATCATTGTTTATTACTGATACATATCAGTTTGACGATTATTCAAAATACGTTGCACCGGTGTTTAATCCGGAAGAGAAAGCAAAGAGGCGAAAGGAAGAATTCCCAAAAGATTGTCAAAAGGCGTTTGACATGGGCGTAAGATTTGCCAGCCCGGCATAACATCGGTAACGGCCTATTCTTCGTGAAAGGAAGAAAGGAAATGACATGCGGAAAGGCTGAGGGGGAAACTATGAATAGACATTTAAATTTACTATATTTTAGTGCTACTGATACAACAGCTCAAGTTGTCAAAGCTGTTGCAGACGGCATGACTGGAAGAGTGAAAGAAAATAATATTACATTGCCAGCCAGCCGGGACAGGGATATTATTTTTGGTGAAGATGATCTGGTTATTATCGGCGTACCTGTATATAGGGGAAGGGTTCCGGCTTTTTTGACAGATTACTTTACAAGAGTCAAAGGAAATAATACGGTTGCAGTTTTTATAGTGGTATATGGGAATCGGGATTATGACGACGCCTTATTAGAGATAAGAGACAGTTTTGAGAGAAACGGCTTTATTGGCATTGCCGGCGGAGCTTTTATAGGAGAACATTCATTTACTGATAAGGTCGGAACTGGCAGACCGGATCAAAGAGATTTGGAAATCGCCCGCCGGTTTGGCGCAGAAATAAAAGACAGATTATTTATGATAAAAGACAAGGATTTAGCTAATCGGCCTGAGCTTTTTGTTAAAGGAAATTATCCGTATAGAGAAAGCAAGCCCATGGCGATCATGTTAAACACAAATGAGCAGTGTACATACTGTGGGTTATGTGCAGAGCTTTGTCCGATGGGGGCAATTGACTTTAATGACTACAGGGTTATAGATGCCGGGAAATGTATAAGTTGTTGCAGTTGCATAAAAAAATGCCCTGCAGGGGCGAAATCTATCCATCAGGAACAACAGAAAAAAATAATGCAGTTTTTAAGTAACTTCCGTACAGTGAGAAATGAGCCTGAACTTTTCTGGATCTGACTTCTTTTGTGCTTAACATAACCGGTAAAAAGGGAAAGATTGAATTCTCTATTGTATTAAGAAGGTCAGTAAAAGGATAAGATCACTCGACGAAAAGGTTTCATGGAGTTTGTCGGATACTTATTATGAAGCGATGCCATTTTGACACATCTCGATGGCCTCTTTTTTTTCATCCATATTCCCGGTGTCCGTTAGCAGGTTACCACATCATTATGTTATGCTATTAGCAGACAAGTTCGGATTAAGGGGTGTGCCAGTATGTCAATGTTATTTTCTCCTGCTTTCATTTCCGGGATTAAGCTAAAAAACCGAATAATCTTTCCGCCCATCACCACCAACGCCGGGCAGAGCGATGGCCGGGTTTCTGATGGGCAAATCAAGTACTATTCACAAATAGCAGCCGGCGGCGTAGGCGCAGTGATCGTAGAACCGGTCGCTATCTCACCGCAGGGAAGGCTGATTACCAACTCATTGGGCCTCTGGGATGATCATTTGATCCCCGGATTGGCCAATTTAGCCGCAGCAATTAAAAAGCAAGGTGCCGCAGCTATCCTTCAGTTGGTTCACGCAGGTACTAAGGGTATGGAAAAAGTCAACGGGATAGAACCGCTCACACCTTCCGGCATCCCCATGGCAAAGCGTGGCCGGGCAAAAGAGCTGAGTAAGGCTGAAATCCAGGAGATCATTGAACAGTTTGTTCAGGTCGCCGTGCGCGCAAAGAAAGCCGGGTTCGAAGCAGTGGAGCTGCACGCTGCCCATTTCTATCTGCTCAGTTCTTTCCTGTCTCCGGCCCTGAATAAACGCAGTGATGAATATGGCGGCAGTACCCGGGGCAGGGTTAAGATCGTGACAGATATTATGAAAGGTATCAAAGAATGCTTGGGGACAGAATACCCGGTAATCTGCCGTGTCAATGGCCGGGAATCGTTGGACAGTGCGCTGGACAACGGTATAGATGCAGCAGAGCTGCGCAGTATCTGCTTAGAACTGGAGAAAGCCGGGGCTGACGCCCTGCATATCTCAGCTTATACTATCCCGAAACCGGCTTTAGAAAAATATGTGAATATACCTTATACCTCAACTCCCGGACCCCAGAATGCCCCCGGCTGCTTCAGTGATTACGCCGCTGAAGTTAAGCAATATGTTCAGGTTCCGGTTATTACCGTAGGAAAAATCGGATCTTTCACCGTGGCGGAAGAAATTCTGACAGCAGGAAAGGCAGATTTTGTGGCCATGGGACGAGGTTTGATAGCTGATCCGGAATTGCCCCACAAAATGGAGATGGGTGTGGAAAGCGGTTCGTGCTTGTATTGTAACAGATGTATGGACTCCATCCCTAAGGGAACAATGAGCTGTGCCGTAAATACCTTACCGCTCCAGGGTAAATCGTGTTAGAAAAGGGCTTTCTTAAAAGCAAGTGTTGATAATTTCGAATTTATTCCTATCTAACTAACAAAAAGACCTCGATTACAAGGTCTTTTTGTTATCCTATGCCCCTTGTATAATGAAATGATTCATAGATGGATTGGAAATAGAAAATAAATAAAGGGAATTGCCGGAATATGGAGAATCTTAACACATATTGAGTAATGTCAGTAATTATTATAAGCAATTTTAAGTTTTTTGGAGGGAGGGAAAGAACATACAGTTTATCACCTTTATTGATACTGAAATTGAGCCGAAAAGCGAAAGAATTCTTGATATCGGTAGTGTTAAGGGGGATGGCAGTTCATTTCAATTCAGTTGCTGACTTTATTAGTTTTTTGCATGGTTCAAAGTATGTATGTGGTCATAACATTTTCAATCATGATTTGAAATATATTCAAAATGACATTAATGCAGCAGGTATGAATGATCTGGAATTTATTGATACGTTGTTTTTTTCGCCGCTTCTGTTTCCAACGAAACCTTATCATGCGCTGCTGAAGGATGACAAGCTGCAGACGGACGATGTTAACAACCCCTTGA
>CAYWSF010000220.1:0-3554 GCA_964460725.1 uncultured Desulfosporosinus sp. | reverse complement strand
TTTTAATTTCGAACATTAAGCGGTTAAAAATTCCAGTTAAACCATCAGTCTTAGACAGAACTTCTAACTTTTGGTTTGCATCCTCTAATTCTTTATTAATCCTTTTTAATTCCTCGTTTTTGTCCTGTATTATCTTATTTATAATAAAATCCTCTACCTGTTTTCTATGCCTCATATACGAAATTGCCCATGACAATATTAAAAAAGCCGTTGTATTAATATAATTTCCGAACAACATCTCTGCAGACTTTTGAAAATTGGGCATTAATATAAGAAAAAATGCATGAATGGTCAAATATATCAGGAATAACGGGACCGGCTCATAAATTGGAACCACCGCTATTGAAATAATTGCTACAACATATACAATAACCTGTCCGTTTGATAATTGATCTAATAAGGATATCCCGGCACACCATATTAATATGAAGCCAATAAAAAATACTCCGGCATAGCGAATGCCAACCCCATGTTCAGGTACATTATTTCCCAACTTAATAAACAATAACAAAAATATTATCATTGCTAAAAGCATTATAGTATACATGGAACCATAATATATATCGGGTTTTTCAAAAAGGCTGTCCCTATTGGTAATGAAATAAATTGTTAATAGAAAAGCTTCCAAAATAATAAAAGTTATGGTTGTAATTTTTCCCCTAATGATATTAATCCTATTGAGACCAATCACAAATTCCATTTTATAATTTTCTGACATAGATGTTTGAGAAAAAAAAATTTTCGTTAACTCCAATATTTTAACGAGCAACTTACAAACACCTCAATTTTCGATTATTCATCTTTTTTAAAAATCCCAACGAGAGCAACAATTACGCCAATTGGAAACCCATACCCCCCTATTACATAGCCGGATGTTCCCCAAACTTCATTTAAAAAATATAAACAAATCAAGCAAATCAATAATCCCAATGAAATTATTGTAACAGACATCACAAAGAAATACCCCCTTCTAGCTTCCTACTTATCCATACTAAATAAATACGTCCATTCATAATATTTCTCTAAGGCCTCCTGAATCCCTTCAAATGTTCCTAATGTCTCCAAGCTTAGATCATAATCCTCTGCAAGCTGGTCAAACATGGTCCCATTGACAAAAGGAACCAGCATTAATACAATAAAAACACATAACAAACGGATTTATATGACGCTGAATGTGACTTCAAGAAAGGATCTGCAGAACTATAGATTAAAGGAGGTTGGGATAGAATCTGAATAATCCGGTGACGCCGGCCCTCCCGAATTTTACAAAATAAGAACTGAAAAAAAGCCCCCTAGTCGTTGATACTCAACGTTTAGGGAGCTTTTATGGTTGTTATATGTTAGGCTGAATTAGTTTAACTGGTTATGCTTTTGATATTTATCTGATTATATTGTCCAGAAACTCCCTTCTTTATAATTTTAATGCTTGGCCGCTTTGTCATGGGGATAAAATGGGCGCACCTCCATTTATACCGTGGATTATAATTTAGCTAAGACATTTTCCAGTTGCAGACGCTGGACAACCGCCTTTTGATGATCCTGATTTGCTGTTTCTTCAGGATTTATCTCCTCAAAATTAAGCTGTATCCCTCGGCGTTTCTTTTGCCGCCAACGATCCCTTAAAACATTTAGGGCAACGGTCTTCATAAAGCCCAGAAAGTTTTCCAGGGGGGCTTGCTGCTCCTGTAAATAGGTCAGAGTTTTCACATAGGTTTCCTGGGTAATGTCCTCCGCTTCCTCGCGATTTTGCACTTTAAAATAGATAAAACGATAGAGAGGTTCCCACGTGTCTAAGCAAATTTGTTCAATCGCTTTGCGATCCCCTTCTCTTGCCTTTTTTAGTAAATCAGCGGTGTTCAAAAGTCCTTACACCTCTTCCCCGGCCGGTTGTTTACATTTGTTGGGGACATTCCTTCGACCCTGGTGACGTCTCACCAGGGAGGTCTGTCCCCTTTCATAAACTATAACGATTAATCTATCCGAAATGTTACATGAAAATTCTGGCAGAGACCTCGAAAACGATGATGATATCTACTGCGCTTCCGCTTCGGCCATGTTCCATGTACCGGTTGAAAAACATGGTATCAAGCCATCTGCGCCAAAAAGGCAAAATCGCTGAATTGGCCCTGGGCGATGGGGGCAGCAAAAAACGTAAAATTCGACCAGAGTTCCCGGGATTTTCTTGAAGCAGCCATCAAGGACTATAACGCCGCTTTCAACACCAATTATGAAACTTCTTCTGACAAGTTTCAGAATTATTATAAAGACCTCTCATTGCGTGTCAAAAACCGGGAAGTTGACATGTTGATTGTGGTCAATATGTTCCTGACAGGCTTTGATGCAACTACCCTAAACACAATTTGGGCAGACAAAAACCTGAGGCAGCATGGACTGATTCAGGCTTTTTCACGGACGAATCGTATTTTGGACAGCGTCAAGACCTTTGGCAATATTATTTGTTTTCGCGATTTAAAAGAGGAGACGGACAAAGCCATTGCGCTTTTTGGAAACAAAGACGCAGCCGGTATTGTACTGCTTAAAACATATGAGGAATACTATAACGGCTTGATGAAAAAGGCGAGTACAAGCTGGGCCTTGAAAAGCTTACAGGCCCCTGAGTTGCCAGAAAGCCACTGCGCTGGCTGCAGCAACATTCAGAGAGTCCACGTTATGGGACATGGGGATATGCGCTGTGTAATCACAGTGGGCAATCGTGTCGGGCGCCAGTCCATTACCTTCTGTACCCAGTACGATAGCAAGCTTTTCCTGAGCCATGAGCTGCGGATCGTCTATGCCGATAGCGGTATCGCTTAAAGCCATGGCAACGGTCTTAAAGCCCAGCTTGCGCAGGCTCTCCATGCCCTCCTGCGGCCACTGTGAGGGCCCGCTGCCAATACGGGCCCATGGCACTTGAAAGATGGTTCCCATGCTCACTCTCACCGCACGCCGGCACAGTGGGTCACAGCATGAGGGGGTAAGCAGCACGGCATCGATATTTAGCGCCGCAGCCGAGCGAAAAATGGCACCAACGTTGGTAGAGTCCATAATACCTTCCAGTACAGCCACTCGGCTTGCCCCGGCACACACCTCCTCAATACTGGGCAGATGAGGACGACGCATGGCGCACAGCACGCCGCGGGTCAGCCGAAAGCCGGTCAGCCCAGCCAGCAGGTTGCTATCGGCAGTATAAACAGGGATGTCTCCGCAGCGGGTGATTATTCCGCGCGCCTTCCCGGCAATGTATTTGCGCTCCATCAAAAGCGAAATAGGCTCGCATCCGGCGTCAAGGGCAAGTCCAATTACCTTGGTGCTCTCCGCAATAAAAATGCCCATCTCCGGTTCCACCCGGTTGCGCAGCTGCGTTTCCGTCAGGCGAGCAAAGACATCCAAATTGGGTGATGAAAAGTCACTTATTTCAATGATGTTTGACATCTTATCTCCTTAAGCTTTCTCTCAGTATATTGAATGTATGGTATAACCTTTATTGCCGGCAACAAATAGTCGCACCAGAAGGAATGTCAATGTCTTTATCATTTCCAACCCTGACTATTATA
>CAYWSF010000219.1:0-3555 GCA_964460725.1 uncultured Desulfosporosinus sp. | reverse complement strand
ATCTCTTATCCGGGCGGATGTGCCATCGGCTCCCGCCCAATTAATTTGCATATCAAGGGATTAGAGGCTTTAGGAGCAGAAACCAAAATGGATCAAGGATTTTTAGATGTTTCGACTAAAGGTCTGAAGGGAGCCCGCATTTACCTCGATTCTCCAAGCGTTGGAGCCACCGAAAATATCATGATGGCGGCTGCGATGGCTAAAGGAACAACCCTAATCGAAAACGCTGCGCAGGAACCGGAGATTGTTGATCTGGCAACCTTCCTGAACGAAATGGGCGGCAAGGTGCGCGGTGCCGGTACCAGTGTCATTCATATTGAAGGCGTGCGTGAGTTTCACGGTGTCACACATACCGTAATCCCGGATCGCATCGAAGCAGGCAGTTACTTACTGATGGCCGCTGCCACCGGCGGGGATGTCTTAGTTCAAAATGTAATTGCCGATCATCTTAAACCACTAATTGCCAAATTAAACGAGGCCGGTGTTCGTGTGATTGAAGAAGGCGAAGGAATTCGCGTTTGCGGAGGTTGTGCCTATAACGCTGTAGATATTAAAACCCAAGTTTATCCTGGATTCCCAACGGATCTGCAGGCGCCGTTTTTGGCTTTTCTGACCCGGGCAAAGGGCATGAGTATAATAACGGAAACCATATTTGAAAACCGCTTCATGCATGTAGATGAACTGAAGCGTATGGGAGCGAATATTACAATTGAAGGGCGAAGTGCCATTGTTCAAGGGATGCCACGTTTGAATGCAGCACCGGTGACTGCCACTGACTTGCGGGCCGGAGCCGCTTTAATTCTCGCCGCTTTGACAGCGGAAGGGACAACAGATATCCGAGGGATTCAGCACATTGAACGGGGTTATGAGAATGTGGAGGAAAAACTCTCCGGCTTAGGTGTCAATATTGTCCGTGAAAAGGAAGTATCTTGAGTTGACACTATCCGTTTTTAACCTTTGAATCGGGTTACTGCAATCATTTATAAAAATTAACAAAATTACATAACCATTACAAAACCTTTTTTTACATATAAAGAACAAGGAGTAAAAATTGCTTTTCCTTGTTCTTTTTGTGTTCTTGTTCTTTTTATTCTTCTTTTTATTCTTCTGCCATATTCCAAATTCCTGCCGCATAGATTTAAGCATCAAGCTTGTACCCGAGGAGGGCTAAAAATGAAAAAGGAATGGATATGGCTAATATCGTTATCACTATGTCTTGTCTTGATCATTCCATGGAGTATATTGCGTTGGCAAAAAGAACACGAGATAACTGATGAGGCAGAAATTAGAGTATTAATGCCTGATGGTAAAGTGGAAAAATTCCCGCTTGAGGAATATCTCTTAGGAGTAGTAGCAGCGGAAATGCCTGCTGAATTCGAGCTTGAAGCTTTGAAGGCCCAAGCTATTGCCGCCAGAACTTACGCAGCCAAACGCTTAAGCCAAAAAAAATTGCCGGATAACGGATATGATGTGGATACTACAGTAAAAAGTCAAGCATGGCTGTCTGCTGCCCAAATGAGAAAAAAATGGGGCTGGATGTCTTACTGGAAATATAGGGATAAGTTGCAGACAGCCGTAAACGGGACGCGCAGCATGGTCCTTGTGGCCAATGGAGATTATATCGAGGCTGTCTACCATAGCAGCAGCGGAAGAAAACCAACTGAACGTTCGGAAGAAGTGTGGAGCTCGCCCCGTCCCTACCTGCAAAACGTCAGTTCGGGAGAAGATAATCTACAGCGTTATATCAAGAGCTATAGCTTTACATCCCAAGAACTGTATAATAAATTAGGAATGATTGACTCTCCCCGTCCCCTCACATCAGGAGATTTTCAAATTATAGATAAAACAGCGGCGGGAAGAGCCAAAAACGTAAAGGTACTGGGAAAAGTGTACCCGGCAACACAACTGCGCTCTTTATTAGGGCTTTCCTCAACGGACCTTGAATGGGTTATTCAACCGGAACGCCTGACAATTACAGCATACGGTAACGGGCATGCAGTGGGCATGTCCCAGTGGGGAGCTAATGATTTAGCGAAAAAAAATTTAAAAGCAGATGAAGTTTTAAAACATTATTATCCGGGTACCATGCTAATGGCGTTAGGGTATAAACAATAAACTAAAATATAGTAACCAACCTCAACTTATATGGGGTATGATATGGCAATTCGTTTAAAATCCTGTTAAAATTTAAATGAATTGCCATAAAAGATGAAAATATCATAGTATTTACCAACTGAAGACATGCTTTTATGGATGTCTTTTTTCGTTGTGTAGGCATATAAATGTACTACACTTGTTCGACGAAGGAGGGCTCCGGGAGTGCAAGAGTATATACGCAAACGAGTGCTCGATATTGGAACTTACATATTAGAATCGAGTGCCACTGTGAGAAAAACGGCCGATGTGTTTGGTGTAAGTAAATCCACGGTGCACAAAGATGTGACAGAACGTTTACCCTTGGTGAATGAGAAGCTTTCCATGGAGGTTAAGCAGATCCTGGAAACCAACAAGGCAGAAAGACACATTAGGGGTGGAGAAGCGACTCGAAAAAAATATCAGAAGCGTTAAAGTTACCTTGCTTTTCTGAAGATTACATGGAATAATTAAAACCATAACCCAACTAGCAAATAAATCCAAAATTACATTTAATGCTGAATTCAATAGCAAATCTCCTGTAAGGGAGATTGTGCTATTTGATTATACATTCAAGAAAGACATGCTATTCATTTAAGAAAGGGGCATATCTTCACTGATGTTTGGAATTGAACTAGGAATTGACTTAGGCACAGCAAGTGTTTTGGTTTATGCCAAGGGCAAAGGGATTATTTTACATGAACCCTCTGTAATTGCTATAGACCGTAATACAAATACCCGAATTGCCGTAGGAGAAGAAGCGCGCTTAATGCTCGGCCGAACACCAGGTAATATTGTCGCCATGCGTCCAATGCGTGACGGAGTAATCGCGGATTATCAGACTACGGAACTTATGCTGAAATACTTTCTGGAGAAGGCAGGCGCCAAAAGCTGGCCTTTCTTTAAAACACGCATTGTTGTTTGTATTCCTTCCGGAATAACAGAAGTGGAACAACGGGCAGTGAAACAGGCAGCATACCAAGCCGGTGCCAAAGATGTAAAAGTAATTGAGGAACCGTTTGCGGCAGCTTTGGGAGCGGGCTTGGATATTGGCGGTCCAACCGGAAATATAGTAGTGGATATTGGCGGCGGAACAACAAATATTGCCGTGCTTTCGCTTAATGGTATAGTCGAGAAACGGAGCTTACGGGTCGGAGGGGATAAATTTGATGAAGTCATTAACCGTTATATTCGTCGTGAACATAATCTCATGATTGGGGAACGAACCGCCGAAGAAATAAAAATTGCCATTGGAACAGCTATACCGGAGGGGCACCCATCCGGGGAAATGGATGTACACGGACGTGACTTAATCACTGGTTTGCCGAAAACCATCAAGGTTAATTCTCAGGAATGTTTTGTTGCCCTCGAGGAATCTCTTGAAACAATAGTTACCGGGGTAAAAGAAGTTCTGGAACGAAC
>CAYWSF010000218.1:0-3562 GCA_964460725.1 uncultured Desulfosporosinus sp. | reverse complement strand
GAGTCAACTGTTCCTGGAGGTTAAAGGAATTACAAAGAAATTTGGCAATGTTGAGGCACTTAAGGGTATAGACATGGAAGTATATACCGATGAAGTTCTAGCTATTGTTGGGGATAATGGTGCCGGTAAAAGTACGATCATTAAAATCTTATCCGGCGCAATTGCTCCGGATAGTGGAGAAATTACTATTCTCGGCAATAAGTATCATAAATTAAATCCTAAAACAGCAATCGCTGCCGGCGTTTCCACTGTCTATCAGGATTTAGCCTTAGTTAACACCTTGGATGTTTCCGATAATATTTTTTTAGGCAGAGAACATCTGAAATATTTTTTTTGTTTAGATGAAAAAAGAATGCATCAGGAAGCAACAGAACTAGTGGAGAAACTGGGGATTCAAATACCTTTTTTACAGACTGCCGTAGGTTATTTGAGCGGTGGTCAACGACAGGGTGTTGCAGTTGCACGGGCCGTTCATCAGGGCGGCAGGCTCTTGAACTTTGATGAGCCTACTGCGGCGATGGGAGTAAAAGAAACCGTTGTAATTTTAAAATTAATCCGGAGTCTTGCTGATCAGGGTTTTGGGGTGATAGTGATCAGTCATAATATGGAGCAGGTCTTTAAAATATCCGATCGTATTTGTGTTATCCGCCAGGGTGAAATCGTGGATTGTGTAATGACTAATGAGGTTAATCCCCAGGATGTGGTTGCGATGATCACGGGAGCCATAGATCTGGAAGATACGAGTAATTATCGGGGTAGAAAATAATGGACATGCATATTAAATTGCAAAAAATATTCCCTCAGTTGTTGCTTTCTGGAGTGTTATTAGCTTTAATTATTACTTTAAGCATAACTTCAGAATACTTTTTATCCTGGGAAAATTTCAGGAATATTTTAGATCAAAGCTCGGTTCATATTTTGTTGGCGATAGGCATGACTTTCGTAATAGCCAGCGGGGGGATTGATTTATCGGTTGGTAACGTGGCTGCTTTAAGCGGTGTAGTAATGGCAGTAGCAATGAAGGCTGAGGTAGGGGTTTTTCCTGCTGTACTCCTGGGTTATTTTGCTGCCCTTCTGTTTGGTCTATTAAATGGCTTTGTGGTTTCTTATATCAAAATAAATCCCTTCATTACAACCTTGGCAACAATGTCCATCGCTCGAGGAGTGGCTCTTATACTGACCGGCGGAGTATCCATTTATGGTTTTTCTACTACCTTTAAATTCTGGGGAACAGGTTCGCTCGGACCAATTAACCCGCCTATCCTCTTGTCGCTTCTTTTCGTGATTTTCAGTATTTTTCTATTGTCACATACTCTTTGGGGTAAATACAGCCTTGCTTTAGGCGGCAATGGCGAAGCCTTACGTTACACGGGGGTCAATGTTAATCTATACAGAATCAGTATTTATTGCTTTTCTGCTATCTGTGCGGCAACTGCCGGATTGATCATGACGGCAAGGCTTAACTCAGCTGCACCTTTAGCCGGTGCGACTTATGAAATGGATGCTATTGCGGCCGTTGTTTTAGGTGGCGCCAGTATGAAGGGGGGCAAAGCTTCCGCCGTCGGTACTTTTATTGCGTGCCTGACGCTGGGGGTTCTGAGAAACGGGCTGACAATGCTTGCTGTCCCCACATATTACCAACAATTATTTACCGGAGTGATTATTCTTGTCGCAATCGTGATTTCGGAGCTGCGCAGCCGTGAAGAATTATCGCAAAAGTGAGATTAGTTAGAAAACGGGGAAAAAAGATATGGGCTATGAAATCAAAACACCAATAATCCCAAAGGATGAGATGACGCCAATTGAACGTTCTCTGGCGATCAAAACCGGCAAATCTTATGATCGGATACCATGCAGCCCAATGGTTGCGGAACAGGTTATCTGGTCAACAGGCATAACTGTAAAGGAATATTTATACAATCCCAAACTGGCGGCGGAAGCACAGGCCAAGGCCTTTGAATACTTCGGCTATGATAGTGTAAGCGTTAGTCCTGATCATCATGGTTTTGCCGAAGCAATGGGAAGCAAATTCAGCTATACCAATGACGAAAGGCCTCAAATTGCGCAATACGGTTTAAAGAATCTTAAGGATATCGAAAAATTAGAGCCTGTTGATCCCAAAAAAACAGGCCGCTTAAAGCTCTGTCTCGAAGCTGTGGCTCGCTTGCAGGAACTGGTAGGAGATAAGGTAAAGGTGGGCAGTGGGATGGGCGGACCGCTAACCTGTGCAGCACTCATGCGGGGAGCGGATAATCTTTTAAGAGATATGAAAAAGAATCCTGAGGCAGTTCACAAAATATTGGCGGTTAATACTCAAAATCTCATTAACTATATGGCGGCTTGTTGGGAGTATGGTGTTGGCTGCAGTGTGGGAGACTCCTTTGCTTCCTGTACCGTGATCAGTCCTAAGGATTTTCGGATTTTTGTCAAACCTTGCTTAAAGAGAATTGCGGATTGGCAAATTGAAAACATTGGCGGCGCAGGGAATTTGCATATTTGTGGGGACAGCAAACCAATATGGCGGGATATGGCAGAGCTCGGTTTTTCATCCATCAGCTTGGACAATGCCATGGATTTAATGGAAGCAAAGGAAGTTTTAGGTAAAAAGGTTGCTCTGAAAGGTAATGTTAAACCGGTGGATACAATGCTTTATGGCACTGTTGAAGATGTAATGCAAGCATCGAAGGAATGCATGGAAAAGTGCATTGATAATCCCCGCGGCTATACTTTAAGCAGCGGCTGTACCCTGCCAATTCAAACGCCGGTAGAAAATGTGGAGGCAATGGTAAATGCAGCACGGCTGTGGGGCAGGAAAATAAGTTAATCGGTGGTGAGAAAAGCATGAAAACAATCTTGGGTTTAGGTACGGCTACCATGGATGTGGTCTTGCAATGTGACGGCTTGCCAACAGCGGACGAATTCGAAATAGTGAGAAATGAGCAGTTGTTATCGGGCGGAAGTTGTGCCAATATGCTTGTGACTTTAGCAAAGTTAGGGGTGAGAGCAAAACAAATAGCGAAAATCGGAGATGACAGCTTTGGCAGGATTTTCCGAGAGGATCTGCTCAAAGATGGTGTTGATGTCAGCTTACTGAAGACTATCCCTAAGGGTAAAACCATGCACACCTATATTATTGTTGCCCCTAACGGAGAACATACCATTTTTGCCCATATGGGCGATTGTATCATGAACTTACAAGCTGAGGAGATCACACCTGAGATGTTAGAGGGCGTTGATCTGTTTTATACGGATGTTTTTCCGGTCAAACCGGCTATTGCCATGGCAAAACTATGTGCTGAAAAGCATATTCCGGTGGTTTTTTGCCTGCAATGTCCAGCAGAAATCATGAATAAAATTGGGGTAACAACAGAAGAAATTTTCGAAATGCTTTCGCTGGCAGACTTATTCATATCTGGCCGAAGCGGTTATTATAGCTTAACGAATCTGGAAAATCATGAAGAAGCCATGCGCCTGCTTTATGAAAAATATGCGCCAAAATGGGGAGTAGTTTGTACAGCCGGAGATAACGGTGCGCTATGGTTGGATAAAGATGAACAAGTAG
>CAYWSF010000217.1:0-3603 GCA_964460725.1 uncultured Desulfosporosinus sp. | reverse complement strand
AAGCCTGCGTATAAGGCAACAACCCTATAAGGATTTTTTCTCCCAAATAAGGATGAATGATTTCTTCCTGCTTACGCTTCTGCCAAACAGTTAGCAGGTCTTTTCTAACATCGGCCTTAAAATATACTGCGCCATTTTCCTTAGTTATAAAATCTTCTTTGCTGATTTGTTTACGATTAATAAGGGAAAGGGCCATTCTGTCTACCAGGTAAGGGCGGAGCTCTTCCATTAAGTCTAAAGCCAAACTGGGACGCCCGGGCCGATCCCGATGCAAAAAACCAACGGCAGGGTCTAGACCAACACTTTCCAACGCCGACCGGCATTCATGAACCAGAAGGGTGTAAAAAAAAGAAAGCATGGCATTAAAATTATCCAACGGAGGCCGACGATTACGATTGTTCATGAAGAAATCATTTTTTTGCTCTAATATTAAGTGATCCAATTCGGCAAAGTATTTCTGGGCAGCATCCCCCTCCAAGCCACGTATATCATCCAAACTGTTGCTCGTAAATACTTTTTTAGCTGAGCTGGCCAGCAAGGCAATACAATGTTCTATCTTTGCTCCTACCCGTTCAGGATGATCGCGCCTCCCACGCTGGAGAACGGTTCGGCAATTAGTTATTTTTGCAGCAATAAAGTATTTAGCCAACACCGGCATACGGTTTTCCTCATCAGAAAGACGATATTGCCGGCGGCGCAACAGAACATTGCCACTTTGAGGCCCCTCTATACGAGCCAGAAACTTGCCATACTCCGTCATGAAGCTTACAGTAACACCCCGTTCCGCACATAGCCCCAATAGCGAGGGACTGGCACCTGGATAGCCAAAATAAATAATAGCTTCCAGGTTATGCACCGGTACACGAAAAACCGTTTCTTCCCCCCTGCGGATGAGAACATTTTCTCCTTCCCGAGCCAGATAGGATTCAGGCGTAGTCACATACAGCGTATTTAATAAACGCCGCAAAAAACCACCTCACTTTTAGAACAATTAACTTTCCAGCATATCGTTCCAGTAGTCGTTAACACTCCTCTTCGTTCTTATCCCCGGCAGACAGATGTTTTCCATAGAACAATTTTTACATACACTTAATTTCATGTTAGGCGGTGAAGTAACCCCGTCTTTATAAAGCTGATGCATATGTTCCGATAAACGTCGAACCTCTTCTCGCATAGTATTATCCAGCTTTATAAGTTCTCTACGGCGTGTTTCTCCATAATAAAGGTAAGCTTCTTCTATCCTGCACTTCAGCATTTCTTCCAAACACATGGCTTGGGCACACAGCTGCAGCCGGTCGTAATCACCTTTTTTGGATTTTCCTCTTTTGTATTCGACCGGGCGAGGTAAATAGAAACCATCCCTATTAGCCAATTTAATACCGGTCCCATCCGCCTGCGGGATGAATTCAACTACATCTGCTTCTCCATATAAACCTAAAGTAAATGATCTAAGCGGCATACTGCGTACAACAACTAATTCAGGCTTTTGGGCTTTATAATCCGGGTCATGTACATGTTCATGCATGACCCGCCCTTCAGCCGTTCTCATATTTTCATTCCATTGCTTCTCAATATGGATTAAAGCCCACTGCCGTTCACAAAAAGCAATATGCTGGATGCCTGAGATAGCTAAGAGTTCGTCTTCCCGATAATTTTTAAAGCAGTTCATGCACAACAACGCCTTGCGGTATAGCACCTAAATCTATTTTTATTTCATAATCCGTAAACTTCCTTGGAGGATTATTTTGATAGAGACGCTGCGCGGTGATCGCATCAAAAAGTTTAT
This sequence comes from uncultured Desulfosporosinus sp., assembly GCA_964460725.1. Classification (GTDB taxonomy): domain Bacteria; phylum Bacillota; class Desulfitobacteriia; order Desulfitobacteriales; family Desulfitobacteriaceae; genus Desulfosporosinus. Next base: position 1,817 of record CAYWSF010000217.1, on the reverse strand, counting down.
TGGCTGGCGCATTTCCCATTTTGCTATCATGCTTAAACACAAAGAGTTTGCGGCTGGACATCTTGCCCCGCGCGGCTGAACGGTCATGGTCAAACATATTTATCAAAGCTTCCCACAGCAACTCCAAATCTTCTTCCGAAAAGCCGGTCTGTTGAGCCAGCGGGGCAGATATGAACCCTTCCACCCTGTATAGCGCATAGTTGACAATATGTTTGCGTCCCATGGTGCGTTCTTTTTCAAGGTCTTTTTCGTTGGTTACAGCCATGCGGGTTATGGTGATTTCCTGGGGTACAATTGGATCTATGCTCCGTGAAAAACCAAGCTGCACCGGTCCTCTTACCTGGCCACAGTTAATTTCCATGGACATAACAGCTCCAAAAGTGCGAATGTCATAGAAGTGTTCACACATGAATTCTTTGAGCTTAGCTTCCTTTATTTCACTTGCTTTAATTTTCTTAGGATCAAGACCTTTAGCCTCATAAGCTTTGGCGTGTTGATTATTTAGAACCGCCCCTTCTTGAACATATATTTCATAGGGGTCTTTATTCTCACGGGCAAGCATAACATAGTTACGAATCTTACGCTTAAGACAGACATCACTGACCAGACCGCAACTCGTTTCCGGATCAATTCTAGGCATGTTACCCGCATCAGGATCTCCGTTGGGATTACCATTTTCCACATCAAAGAAAAGCACAAATTCATACCTGTTTTCAATTATTGTCATTTTATTTTCCTCCCTTACACTTCTTTCTTAATATAAAAATCTTGTCTTTGCTGATAATAACCAAGCATGAAAAACCCTTGTTCATCAAGGTTTAAATGTTTTGGGAAGCCTGCCTGTCCATCTAACAGATTCATTACTGCCTGGATCTGATTATCAATCACATAGCCATACTCCGCTTTACTTAGATGATGCTGCGACAGTCTTAAAAGGATTGGAAACACTGCGGCGGGAGTTGCTGAGGCTGATCCGAAATAGCGATCCCTGATGGTAGAATTAAGATTTCCCCCTGAGGCTTTTTCTTGAGCCCTCTCAAGCAAAGCAAATAGTCGTCCCAGAACATATCCCTCATGCTTGGATTCTTTGTTAAGACTCATGGTAAGCATTACCTCCTTTTCTTTGTCGCTATTAATTCTAGCCTGACGGACTAAATATGCTTTTAACACACCTACCCGGATTGGATTTATATTTTGGTCAGCTCTGATGCGGGTAATTATAGCCGCATAAAGGCTGCGTGGGTATGCGCTGCCGCTTAACACGGCTTGCATTAACCCCGCAGTTAATATGCTGGGGATATTCTCGCTTTTGCCCAATGTAGCTGTCTCCCGCAATATGCGCCAGATAGCCGGCAAAGGGTACCGGTAATCCTTTGGCAAAATGACAGCCATATCTTCATAATGGCGACCCACATTAGTCATAAGAGATCCAAACTCACCCTCATAATAGTACCGAATTGAAATCCGTGCGGCGTTAGGCGCCAAACCTAGAATGTAAAAATGCGTCTTTTCATTAATATCAGTGTTTACCGGCTTTCTTCCTTCTCTTAATTGCATTAATATATCTCTTACTTTTTGAGTAGATGCAAAATCTATAGATTTATTGTCATCTTCCTGTTCTTCAGGCGGATCAAAAAAAGCTGCAATTAAATCTTCCTCTTCCTGCCTGTCAGCCCAAAAGACCGTAGTGGTATCACCAATCTTCAATCTGTTTTTATTATGGGCAAGAAGATAATTTAATGCGGTGGTGTAGGCAAAAGTTATATACGTTGATACGGGTGCATTATAACTCTGTTTTTTTGCATACGAAACATAGG
>CAYWSF010000216.1:234-3644 GCA_964460725.1 uncultured Desulfosporosinus sp. | reverse complement strand
CCGGCCAGATAGCCAATGCTTTCCTCAAACCCAAACTGGAAGGTCCCCCATCCGCCTTCTTCCATCTCTTTTTCCTTTTCGGCGATAAATTTAAATCCGGTCAGCACATTTGCTACCTGCACATTGAAATAGCGGGCAACCTCATCCGCCAAATCCGTGGAAACAACTGTTTTGATGATCGCTGCGTTTTCCGGCAGGATGCCTAAAGCCTTTTTTTGCGATAAAATATAGTAGGTTAAAAGCACTCCGATTTGATTTCCGGTCAGCTGTTTGAAGTTCCCCTGCGGATCGCGTACGACCACACCTAACCGATCCGCATCCGGATCAGACGCCAAAAGAAGATCGGCCTGCATTTCGTCCCCATACTTACGAGCAAGCTCGAATGTAGGCTCCAGTTCCGGATTGGGATTAGGGACAGTCGTGAATTCCGGGTCCGGAAGCTCTTGCTCAGCTACCACAGTGACCGCCGTAAAACCCAGTTCAGCCAGCGCCCGGCGGACCAGTATGTTACCTGCTCCGTGCAAAGGCGTATAGACAATCCGCAGTTCTCCTCCCTTTTCGCGGTCAAGTTCCGGGTGCAAAGCAAGCTTCAAAACACGTTCCATGTAAACTTGATCAATTTCCGCACCGATGATTTCCAATAAACCGCTGCTCTTGGCCGTCTCCAGCGGCAAGGGTTCCAACCCCTGCCAATTTTCCCGCGCTTTGATACGCTCAAGTATTTGGTCTGCTTCCGCAGGCGGAAGCTGTGCACCATCCTCCCAGTATGCTTTATAGCCGTTATACGTTTTTGGGTTATGACTGGCTGTCACCATAATGCCTGCTTGAGCATTCAATTGCCGCACGGCAAAGGACAGTACCGGCGTAGGACGCAGCGCATCAAAGAGATAGGCTTTCACGCCGTTCCGGGCCAGGATCAAGGCTGCCTCGAGGGCAAATTCCGACGAGTATCTCCTGGAGTCGTAAGCAATTACCACTCCCCGCTTCATCCCCTCCGCTCCCTGGTCACAAACGCACTCGGCCAGCCCTTGGGTCACTTTCCGGATTACATATTTGTTCATGCGATTAGTGCCGGCGCCAATAATCCCTCTTAAACCACCGGTGCCGAATTCTAAATCCATATAAAATCGGTCCTCAATTTCTTGCGGATCGGTTATCTGCGCTAACTCTTGCCGTGTCTCTTCATCAAAGTAGGAGTTTTCCAGCCAAAAACGGTAGCGTTCTTGATAATCCATACATTCTTCCTCCCTTTATCTTCCTTGATTTCACATTTATAATAGATATCGGATAATCCTTATTGTTATGTGTGAGTATAGCATAATATAATCAGATATATCAACTAAGCCTTAGTTAAGCTTTAGTCACACGCTCTCCACAAATCCCCAGGCCGTATCCAGGGCCGTTACAAGTCCGTATGTACTATTAAAACTTCCTCCGGACTGTATAAACCCGAGCGCAACTTTTCAAATGAAAAGCGAGCTCCTTACTTGCTTTACTTGCTTAAGAAACTCGCTTTCATGTTTGACCTTTTGTGAATGAATCAATGCGAATCAGGTTACAATTTAGGATTAGAATTCGGCTCAAAATACCTCTCCCTTTCTAGCAACTACTTATCCTTCCTCATGGACTTCTCTTTGAGTTTGCGCGGACTGAATTGATTCCAGGCCAATCGACTCTAAGATAGCATTAATCATTGTTTGCTCTTTTTGTGCCATATAATCCCCCTCTCCTCTCATAAAGTAGGCTTTCACTATACACTATATTCAAAAAATTTACAAGAGTGCAAAAATTTAAAAATTTTTTATCCGCATACTTTCCACATATTTATTTAAGGATTTCTAAGCGTACGCCCGATAGTGCGCGGGTAAATAGTACACATTCCATTCAAGGTTACTGCGCACTATATAACCTATGAGAAAGGCCGGTAATTATGAATACTGATTTTATTACAACTGAGGAACGACAGTTAGCCCAGGAATTGCTTGACTATATTGACGATAGTCCATCAACCTTTCATGTGGTGGAAAATACCAAGCAGTTGTTGATGGGGCAAGGCTTTGAAGAGTTGTCACCAGAGAAAAGATGGACGTTAATTCCCGGGAGAAAATATTTTGTAACCCGTAATAATTCCGCCCTGATTGCCTTTATAGTCGGTCAGGGAGATGTGGATTTACATGGCTTTCGCCTGATCGGGGCACATACGGACAGCCCCAGCTTCCGAGTCAAACCCTCGGCGGAAATGGCGGCAGAAGGACATTATCTGAAATTAAATGTCGAAACGTATGGCGGCCCGATTCTCAATACCTGGCTGGACCGCCCCCTGGCTTTGGCCGGTCGGATCGTTTTGCGCGGCGCATCTCCTTTCGCTCCGCAAATCAAACTTTTCCGCAGTAACCGCCCGTTGCTTGTGATACCCAATCTGGCGATCCATATGAACAGAAAGGTTAACGAGGGAGTGGAATTGAACAAACAGAAAGACCTGCTGCCCTTATTGGCCCAAATCACTGCGGGTTTACAAAAAGAGGGCCTGCTGATCAATTACCTGGCGGATAACCTGCCCTGTCTGCCGGAAGAGATCTTAGACTTTGATCTTTTCCTGCAGGCAGATGAGAAAGGTTGTTTGCTTGGGCTTCAACAAGAGTTTATCTCCAGCGGACGGTTGGATAATCTGGCGATGATCCATTCCGGGGTTTGGGCTCTTGCTCAGGCAAAGCCTGCTTTCATGACGCAGGTGCTGGCCTGTTTTGATCATGAAGAATGCGGCAGCACTTCCAAGCAGGGGGCAGCCTCGCCGTTTCTCGCCCATGTGCTGGAACGCATCCTGATTGCACAAAAAAAAGACCGGGAAGCATATTTCCAAGCCTTGGCACATTCTTTTCTTATTTCTGCCGATATGGCCCATGCCCTTCATCCCAACGCCGGCGAAAAGCATGATCCGGTAAATCGCCCGGTCCTTAATGGCGGTCCGGTGATTAAAATCAGTGCAAATCAAAGTTATACGACCGATGCCGAATCAGCCGCTGTTTTTACAGCCCTCTGTGAACGAGCAGGAGTACCCTTCCAGAAATTCGTCAATCGTTCCGATGAACGTGGGGGATCAACTATCGGCCCAATCTCCAGTACGCATTTAGATGTTCGTTCTGTGGATATCGGAAACCCCATTTTAGCCATGCATTCCATACGTGAACTGGGAGGAGTTAAAGACCACTTGGCCATGGCCAAGGTCTTTGCTGAGTTTTATAAATGCTGATGGAAGATAGGTTATCTATAGAGAGTCTTGCATAACTCAAAAAAACGAACCAATAACCAGTAATGATTAGTAAATATCTTTAGCCAAACAGGATCTGACTAGGATAAATGCTGTTTGAATGGATATCTATAGAGAGAATCACTTCTACTGGTTTGACTGT
>CAYWSF010000216.1:0-224 GCA_964460725.1 uncultured Desulfosporosinus sp. | reverse complement strand
GCTTAATATTCGCCGGCCGTTTAAAGCTCGCATTACTTACAGCGACTTGATTAACAATTATCTGGCTATTTTCAGCGGCAAGGCTCGGACTGGAAACATATAGTTGCATAAAAACAAGGGCAACAAGGATCATTACTAAGATACGGCACTTTATAAGGTGCTTTTCCAACATATGCACATTCCTCCAACTTCTCTTTTAGAGACAAAAGGCAAGGGATACTTGG
>CAYWSF010000215.1:0-3650 GCA_964460725.1 uncultured Desulfosporosinus sp. | reverse complement strand
TAACCGGCCTGGCCGGGATTATCTGCAGCATAAAGATGCCAATGACAAACACCGCTATGATCTTCTTGTAGTAATGTGATAACCTCATACTTCCTACCTCTTCCTTTCTATGCCTTAAATCATTGACTTTTCATATATGTCATGACTTATTCGACAAGAAAGGAGCGGGTTCCTCCCTAAGGTAACAAAAACTAAACCATCAGGTTAAATTTCGATCATTCTACAGATTGCCCGGATGAAGAACTTTTTAAATAAAAAGCACAGTAAGCGTGCCTTTACTTGTCAGGTCGTATTTGCATAGACAAAGACATTGAAAAAACGCAGATCGTGTAAACCTGCGTTAAAAGCGGAGGCTTCAATTGAAATCCAACCTCCTTACTTCCGACCTCTGGCTTCTGACATCTGACCTCCGGCTTTAAACCGCCCCTTTTCCTGTAAAAACAACAAAAATGGTTTTCCAGAGGATTTTCAAGTCTAACCAAAAACTCCATGTGCGAACATATTCTAAATCGTAGGCCATGGTCTGCCCCAAAGTCAGCTCACTTCGCCCGTTTATTTGAGCTAACCCGGTTACCCCAGGCAAGACATTGAGACGCCCGCCCTGCTCTTCGCTATAGAGCTTGACAATCTCCGGAACCTCCGGACGAGGGCCAACCAAACTCATATTACCAATCAGGATATTTAGAAGCTGAGGCAGTTCATCCAAACTCGTTTTTCTCAGGAAACGACCACTGCGGGTTATCCGAGGATCATCTTTTTCCTGAAAAACAAAATTTTCCAGACTTTTTACTTTTTTAATTTTATTGTTCATCAAAGCTTCGGAATCCTCAATCATCGTACGAAACTTATAAATCGTATAGGGTTTTCCCCGCAGACCGACTCTGGTCTGCTTAAAAAGCGCCGGTCCCGAAGAATCCAAGCGAATCCAAAGGACAATAAAAAGCCAGAGCGGAGATACCGGCACGAGAAGGATTAGGGCTGCGATAATATCCAGCAGCCGCTTCGCCGCCAATTGCCAACCGGAGTATTCAAGTTCTTTACTTTCCATGCTTACGGAAGGGCTCTGGCCCATACATTTATCTCCTTTCTTCTTCCTTACTTCCGGTAACACTCTATCACTCGCCTTACCGCATCCACCACATCTCTTGCATCTTGTTCACTCATCTTTGGATACATAGGTAAGGAGATATTCCGCATAAAAACGCCTTTTGCAACAGGGAAATCATCCGGTTTATACCCATAAGTGTCCCGGTAATATGGCTGCATGTGAAGTGGTATAAAGTGCACACTGGTTCCTATGTTCCCTTTATTAAGTTCTTCGACAAATTTTCCACGATCTATGGTTAGCTTATCCAGATTCAGCTTAATAATATACAAGTGCCAGGCATGCCGCGCATAATCGTGTTCTACCGGTGTTTCCAATTCCGGCATTTTTCCGAACTCGGCTTGATAAAAATCCGCAATTTCCTTCCGTCTCATTTGCATCCGTTCAAGTTTAGCCAACTGAGACAGCCCCAACCCGGCCATAATGTCCGACATGTTATCTTTATACCCCGGAGAAAGGATTTCATAGTACCACGAACCCACTTCCGCATAACGGTTCCAGGCATTTCGGCTCATACCGTGTGTACTCAAGACGCGAATCTTATCATACAAGGCTTCATCATTCGTGGTTACCATTCCGCCTTCGCCGGTGACCAGATTTTTCGTAGCATAAAAAGAGAAAGCGGTGGCGTTCCCGATGGCACCGATCATTTTCCCTTTATATTGGGTATATACGGCATGGGCCGCATCTTCCAGGACGAAAAGGTTATGTTTGCGGGCAATAGCCATAATTTCATCCATTTCACAGGGATGCCCGGCCATATGTACAGGGATGATCGCTTTTGTGCGAGCAGTAATTTTTGCTGGAATCTTCCTTGGATCAATATTCATGGTTACCGGGTCAATATCGACAAATACAGGCTTCGCCCCTGTATGAATCACCACATTGGCAGAAGCTGCAAAAGTCATGGGGGTGGTTATAACTTCGTCCCCTTCGCCAATCCCCGCTGCCACAAGGGAAAGATGCAATGCTGCCGTACAAGAGTTTACAGCAACAGCATATTTTGCTCCCACATATTCCGCAAACCGTTCCTCGAACTCCATGGTTTTAGGACCCTTTGCCAGCCAGCCTGACTTTAGTGTGTTCACAACCTCAACAATGTCATCCTCTTCAATTAAGGGGAGAGCATAAGGAAGAAACTCTCGCCGCGTACTCATCATTAACTCCTCCAAAGCAATTTTGTTTAAATTCCCAGTTCTCTGAGCCAACTCCGGATTATTTCAGACCAGGTATAGTGTTCTTTTACAAATTGTCGCCCCTTTTTACCCATCTCATGACGATCAGGGTTCTTACTCAATTCGATAATGGCCTTAGCCAGCCCTTCGCTGTTTTCCGGCTCAACTACCACACCGCCGCCTGAAGATAGGATCAGCGCGGCTGCCTCGCCTTCCCCGGAATAAATCACCGGAACAGCCGAGCCAAGCGCAGGGAACATCTTCGAAGGCCTGGCCCCCTCGAAAAGCTTGTTTTTCTTTAACGGAATAATACTGGCGGAAGATAAGGAGTAATATCTGGGCATTTCCTGAACAGGCTGAAAGTCTACAAAGCTAACATTGGACAAGGCCTTTTCCTGCACCAGGGCTTCCAGCTTCGGCTTCTCAGTACCATCGCCCACAAACAAAAATCGAAAGTTGCTTTGATCTTTCATTATTTCGGCAGTCAAAATCACTGATTCCAGACCCTGGGCATAACCCATGGTTCCGGCGTAAATTAGGACAAAATCTTCTTCCTTTATACCCAGCCTCTCAGCCATTTCAACATCGCGTTCCCGCGGGGCAAATAGTTCGAGGTTTACTCCATTCGGTAAAAAGGTTACTTTTTCTTTCGGCACACCACGGTCCAACAGCGACTTCATAATTCCTTCAGTTTGGCAGGATATTTTCCACGCTTTGCGGTAAAGTAGTTTTTCCAGTGTCTCAGCGGCCTTAATCATCCAGCGGTTATTAACCAGTCCCAGTGCCACAGCTGATTCCGGCCACAGATCTGAGATATTCATAATGATTGGTGTACGGGTAATCCAGCCGTAGATTAAAGCTGTAATCCCCAGAAAGAGCGGCGGGGATTCAAAAAACAATATATCTTGTTTCCCTGCTTTACTTAATCCCCAAAAAGAGCTAAATACAAAGGAAAAATAATTGAGCAAACGCTTCCAAAACCGTCCGCGCTGTACAGGATATATCCAAGTTCGCCAAACCGGAATTCCCTCCACTTCATCCTTCATCCGAAAGCGCCCGCGATAATATGGCGGAATCACCCCGCTCGGATGATTTGGAAACGCGGTGACCACGGTCACTTGATGCCCGTTCCTCTGTAGTCCTTTAGCAAGTTCTTTAAGTCGCACCTGGGCCGCCCCAGACTCTGGTGGAAAATATTGTGTCAGCATTAAAATGCGCAATGAAACCGCCGCTCCTTCAACTCTTCTTTAACACTTTCTTAATCTTTTCGCTGTGTTTGGCATATACAGTTCGGCCAACACGGGCGGCGATGGTTCTGTTGCGATAAGCATAGAGGTATTTTCGCTCTGTGCTGCCAAAGCTCTTTTTAA
>CAYWSF010000214.1:2719-3689 GCA_964460725.1 uncultured Desulfosporosinus sp. | reverse complement strand
ACATGGATAAGGGCAAAATACACATTTTTGATAGATGATGAAGCATTTTAGAAATCAAAAAAGACCGTTATATCTTTTCAATATACGGCCGGTTGCGTCACTCGCTACTGTGAGTCAGACGCCCAATCTTTGCGCTCACAGATCATCGCTTTCCGTGTACCATACTATCTATGATTCACTTAGGCTTACTTAAATATGTGTATTTTTGTGTTAAATATTGTTTCTAAGGAAATATTTTATTTATAATTATTATCATAAAGCTATTATTCTAAAAGTCAAGATGGATTTGGAAATATTAAATGAATGAAAGTGATTTCAGCCCGGTAAATTTTTGCCCTTGGCTTCGGACTCGGGGCTTCCTTTCTGGGATGCTTTGAGATACGCCAGCTCAGCTTCCAACTCCGCTTCCCGAGTGCTTTTTTGTTTACTGCGCCGTTTGCGACCCAAAACATCGTAAACAATGAACAAACACAGCGGGGTGACTACAAATATTAACATCCCGATGGGGGTCTGCAGGAACATGGCAAACCGTCCCAGACCACCTACCCGCCCCAGATATTTGCCCTCCAGATTCTCCGGTTTTACTACACTGGCATCGGAGCCGATATTGGCATCCCCCTTAGTCAGAAAGGATAAACTGCCATCCTGATTCACCACCTCGGTAACTCTATGGGTGACTACGGTATTCTTGTCGGTGCTGAAAGTGATGATATCGTCCTTGGCAATCGTCTCGGCTGCAATTTCCTTGGTCAAAACAAGATCTCCGGTCAAAATGGTCGGCTCCATAGAGCCCGACAAAACGATAAATGGCTTATAACCCATAAAGTCCGGCACCTTATCCGGGTAAATGTAAGACTTAACAATCATGGTTCCATTGACTATGATAATTAAGGTAAGAAAAATACAAACTATAATACCGATTATATTTAAAGCCTTTTTGAAGACTGTGCTCTTTTGAGGACGGTTTTCC
>CAYWSF010000214.1:0-2709 GCA_964460725.1 uncultured Desulfosporosinus sp. | reverse complement strand
ATACGATCATTACACGATCATTTCATAATATACGGCCGGTTGCGTCACCCGCTACTGTGAATCAGACGCCCATTACACGTTCACAGATCCTAGCTTTCCGCAGTATTTAAACTATTACTGACTTAATTATTAATCATGTACATTTTTTAATAAAATAACTTTCCAAGCGGAAAACATATATTACTTGATTCATGTTTTCAAATTAATAATAATATCAAATTATAGTAAAGTCAATAGGTATTGTGAAATTTTTTTCAACTAAAATTACTTTTCAAAAAAATGCTTAATTTCGAAGATACCTATAGAATCCCTAAAGAATCTCTAAAAGCTTGCTGCGAGCTAAACGAATCTAAAAGCAATTATAAGGTTAATACGGTAAGGATAGAAGAGCCATCTGCTCAAGTAGTAGGCTATATTATCACCTTAACTGATATTACAAAGTATATGGACATGGTGGAAGAACTTAATAATTTGGCTTCAAGAGACATGCTAACCGGTCTCTTCAATAGGAGGTATTTTGTCAAACTAAGTTCGCAAGAATTAGAAAAATCTAAACGTTTTCATTATCCACTTTCATTGATTATCCTTGACATTGATTTCTTTAAGCAAGTCAACGACAATTACGGGCATCATACAGGTGACGCTGTACTTCAAAAAGTTGCCGGTATATGCGTTAATTCTATTCGCTCCACTGATATTTTAGGTCGCTTAGGTGGTGAAGAATTTGTGATCTTCCTTCCGGAAACAACATTAGTTGATGGACAAATCATTGCTAACCGGATTTTGACTCATATTGCAGCGGCGGAAATATATTATGAAGGGAATTGTATAAAAGTAACAGCAAGTCTGGGAATTACCGGAGTTGATTATGTAACTAAAGAAAGCCTGAACTATCTTTTAAAGATTGCTGACATGGCATTGTACCAGGCAAAGTCCGATGGTCGTAATTGCGTACGTTCGATTGCGACTACTGCTTGATGGTCTCTGATTATTTTTAAATAAACTCGATCTCAAACGGCATGTTTTCTATCGCCTTTTTTAGATCCGGCCAGCAATGCTTTGTAGTGAGAATCGCTACTTCACCTAATTCATTGTTCGTCGTGGTTACAATACCGAGATGATCCAAGCCCTCTACCAGCTTATCTAACATTTGCACTTGTGTGCGATCCAAACGTGCTTTAACAATCAGATCAGCATCTGAAAACGGTGAATTCAACCCTTCTACCTCCTCTTCATCCTGCTTATTTTTTCTCTTCCTTCGCTCTGCGCAAAATGCTATATGGGAGAAGTTCCTGCGGGACCAGCAGATTAATCTTTTGCTGGGCATGGCGGGCCACGTCCAATGGTTCTCCCTCCGCATCCCACATTTCCGTAACCTCGAACGACCAGGGAGCCCCCCGCGGTGTCAGCACTTCCAATAAATCTCCCCGCTTAAAGTTGTTCCGTTGTTCGATCCAGGCCATGTGCTCCTCAGCGGGATAAATATCTGCTTCTGCGTCATGTAAACTAACTCCAACGAAATCATAATCACGAATATAATGTGAGGACGCTAGGTTATGCGCGCTTGCTCCCGGCTTACCGAAAAGAAATCCCGGCGAATAATCACGGTGGCTGACTTTATCCATCTCTGCCAGCCATTGCGGCAACTTCTCCTGAAAAGCTTCCTCCCCCTGATCCCACAAGGTATCTATCGCTTCACGATAGACTTTCACCGTACTGGCCACATATTGAACGCTTTTCATCCGCCCCTCGATTTTATAACTGTCCAGCTGCAGCGGCTTTAATAAGGGCAGATACGGCAGCAGGCATAAATCATGCGAGTTGAAGATATATGTACCGCGTTCATCTTCCTCCAGCGGGAAGGCTTGCTCCGGCCGCTTTTCCTCCACCAGACTATAACCCCAGCGACAGGGCTGGGTACACTCTCCCCGGTTGGCATCCCGTCCGGTCAGATAATTGCTTAATAAACAGCGGCCGGAATAAGACATACACATTGCCCCGTGGACAAAAATCTCCAGCTCGCCCGCCACTGCGGCACGCATATTCTGCAGTTCCTCCAATGTCAGTTCCCGGGCCAGAATGAGCCGTTCGATCCCCTGCCCGAGCCAAAACCCTGCCGCATACGAATTAGTGCAATTGGCCTGGGTGCTTAAATGCAGAGGCAGCTGAGGCGTAGCTTCCCGTGCCAAGGCAATGATCCCCGGATCGGATACAATAATCCCATTCACACCGATCCTTTCCAGCTCCTTAAGATAAGCCGGCAGCCCCGCAAAATCCGCCTCATGGGCAAAAATGTTCACGGTTACATAAATCTTCTTTCCTTGCGCCTGGGTCCGGCCCGCAGCCTTCTTCATTTCTTCCAAACTGAAATTCCCGGCATATGCCCGCAAGCCGAACACCTGGCCGCCCAGATAAACGGCATCCGCGCCATAAGCCAAAGCGTATGTTAATTTTTCCCAATCCCCCGCAGGAGCTAACAATTCCGGTTTTCTCATGCCCGATTCCCCTAAACTTTCACTTTTTGCTCTATTCAAACAGTTTACTCCTATAGTTTAGCATAAATCAAAAAATTTTAATGATCTAACGAAAGTTTAAAAGTTTAATAGAGGTTGTTTCATCATATTGTCGCTAATACCTATCATTTTGCGAAAGCAACTTAGAGCCGCGTGACTTGGTACTTTTGTTCCTATGATACCAAGGAAATTACGA